>CAZBRK010000093.1:0-1064 GCA_964494445.1 uncultured Pseudomonadales bacterium | reverse complement strand
GTGAGCCCATTGTCCCTCAGGTGGAACACCTTTTCAAGAATGTCATCGAGACATACGAGAAGTTAAAGGCTCTTGGTTTTACTTATTATAACGGCAAAGTTAGTAGTGTTGATATTATAGAGGAAGAAAAGTCATGATCAACTCTACTTTGTATGACGAAAAGACTTTTTATAATAAATTCGGGCGAGATTTACTTCGCTCTAAGAGCGAAGTCGTGATTGAAAGTCCATTTATTACTACTAAGAGAATGAATAAGTTAGCTCCAATATTTAAAAAGTTAGTAGATCGTGGAGTAAAGATTTATGTAGTAACTAGAGATCCTAAGGAGCACCAACTACCTTATGTTGGTCAATCAGAGCGAGAAATAAGGCATTTTGAAAAAATTGGAGTACAAGTTCTGATTTGTCTTGGCAATCATCACCGAAAACTAGCTATTATTGATAGAGAGATTCTATGGGAAGGAAGTCTTAATATTCTCTCTCATATTAAAAGTCATGAGATAATGAGACGCATTGATGATAAAGAAGCTGCCAAGGAGATGTTTGAGTTTTTAAAGATGGATAGGTTTATTTAATTGACATTATCAAGTAGAATAGGATTATTATGACCAAGAAATACACTAGGTTTGAAATAACCGAAAAAGAAATTGATAGCGCATTGCGCTATCTTAAGTATGAAAAAGGTGAAAAGGAAGCCACTAAAAAAGATGCCATTGCTCTACTTGAAGACTATAACGTCTTGGCTCACATGATGGCGCATAAGATGAATGAAGACGAACTGGGAGGTGTCGTTGAAGTGATAAAGTTAGATGAGCCTTTAAAAGAAAAATAGGTTAAAAATCTAATATTTCCGAAGATTTTACTTTTAATATCTTGCAAATTATTTTTAAAGTTTTCATGGAGAGAGTTTCTTCTCCTCTTTCAGCTCGTGCGTAGTAGTTAGTGTGTAAATTAGCAGCCTCGGCAACTTTAGCCTGAGTCATGTCTAGCTCAAGTCTAGCTTTTTTTAGGTTTCTACCAATTTTAGTTTTTGATGGCATAGGATTATTCTACACCACTTTGATT
>CAZBRK010000092.1:0-1291 GCA_964494445.1 uncultured Pseudomonadales bacterium | reverse complement strand
GTTATTCCTACATATAACGAGGCCGATGCCATCGGCAAGATGATTGATCATCTTTTTAAGAAAACTTTTCCTACCGTCGACAACTGGGTTTGTAAACTTCTGATTGTTGATGACACTTCTCCTGATGGAACTTACAAAATTGTTGAAAAATACAAAAAGAAATACGACAATCTCCATCTTTACTTAAACAAGGAAAAAGCTGGTATTGGTGGCGCTTATGTCAAAGGTTTTAAGTACGCCATGAAAGAACTTAAAGCTGATGTGGTCATTGAGTTTGATGCTGATTTTCAACATCCTCCTCAGAATATCCCTGTCATGCTTAAAAAGATTGATGAAGGTTATGACTATGTTTTAGGGTCTCGTAAAGTTAAAGGTGGTTCCAATCCTAAAGGTTGGGGATTTAAGCGTGTTTTCTTTAGTGAAGTCGGTGGCTTAGTAGCCCGTTTTGTTCTATTCTTTCCTTTTAAGAATTTCTTCAAGATCACTGATCCTACCACTGGTCTAAAAGCCAGTCGTGTTAAGGGTTTTGTCGACAAGATGGACATGGATAATCTTTATTCCAAGCAGTTTGGTTACAAGCTAGAGTTTCTCTACCAGATGGTTGGTCTAGGGGCTAAATTCACCGAGATTCCTCTTCAGTTCGGTTTACGTACTGTTGGTGAGTCTAAGATTAGCGGTAATAGTGCCAAAGACGTATTTAGATCCGTTTTCTTGCTTAGATGGAACGACGCTTTTACCCAGAAATTTCTTAAGTTTGGTACCGTTGGTTTCATCGGTTATCTGGTCAACGCTACTCTCCTCCAGGTTGTTAGTAATCTCAGTCCTCATGAATGGTTGGCTTGGTTACTCTCTACCGAGGCCGCTATTATTTCCAACTTTACTTTAAACAACATCTGGACATTCAAGTCAGACAAGATTAAGGGAATAGGAGATATTATCAAGAAGTTTCTTCAGTTTAACTTCACCTCTGCTGGTGCTTTATTAATTCAAACCGTCGCTGGTACTGTGGGAGTTTATTTCTTAGGTAAGGACTATCGACAGTTACTACTTCCCTTCATTATCGTTTTACTGGTTCTGCCATATAACTGGATAATGTACAACAAGGTTATCTGGAAGAAAAAATAGTTGGAAATTTAGAGGTAGGGAGTCCAGTCGGCCACTGGTGCCATGTTGTTTAGCATGAAGTTCCAAGAGAATAGAAGAGTAGGAATTAGTAGGAGTAGTATTACCCACTTGAAGTAAGGTTTAGAGATTTCTTTTTTCCAGCCCAAGAGAACCATTGGCATTATGG
>CAZBRK010000091.1:0-1292 GCA_964494445.1 uncultured Pseudomonadales bacterium | reverse complement strand
GTTGAGGTAAGATAAGAGAGATGAAAAAGTATTTTAAAAGTAGAAATAAACGTTTGAGGTTGCCCGTATTTTTTCCTGATGCAACCAGAGCTGTGGTAAAAAGCTTGGACTTTAAGGATGTGGAAGAGAGTAAAACGCCAGGTGTGTTGGTAAATACTTTTCATTTGTATCAACAGATGGAGCACAAAACTTTAGAGAAGGCTGGAGGAATAAGAGAGTTTATGGGTTGGCAGGGAGGAGTAATCTCGGACTCGGGTGGATTTCAGGTGATGTCTTTGGTGAAAGGTAAGGAAAAAATGGGGAAGGTGGTAGATAGAGGAGTGGTATTTAAAGTACCAAATAGAAAGAGAGAACTGTTTACTCCGGAAAAATCAATTAAGTTTCAGATGAAGTTGAAAGCAGATATGGTGGTGGTGCTGGATGACTTTACTGAACCTAAAGCAAGTGAAGAACAGGCAAGAGAGTCGGTGGAGAGAACAATAAACTGGGCGAGGAGATCAAAGATTACTTTTGAGAAAGAGTGTGAGAGGTTGAAGTTAAGCAAGAAAGACAAACCCTATCTATTGGCAGTAGTTCAAGGAGGGAAGTATCAAGACTTAAGGAAAGAGTGTGTAGAGAGATTGGTAGAGATTGGCTTTGATGGTTTTGGCTATGGAGGTTGGCCAGTGAATATGAAAGGTGAGTTTGATATGGAGACGGCGAGGACGATATCAAAGAATGCCCCAGAAGAGTACTTACTTTATGGTTTGGGAATAGGGAAACCGGAAGACATCATTAGGTGTGCCAGATTGGGTTATGACATTTTTGATTGTGTGTTGCCGACCAGAGATGCCAGGCATGGGAGGTTGTATGTGTGGAAGAAAGGGAGGAAGATCGATGAGAAAGGTGGGTTTTATGAGTACTTGAATCCAAGAAAAGGTAAGTTTAAGGCTGATTTGGGGAAGATAGACGAGGAGTGTGATTGTCAGGTGTGTCAGAGATACTCCAGAGCATATTTACACCATTTGTTTAAGATTAAAGAGATGACGGCTATGAGATTGGCTTCAGTACATAATCTGAGATTTTATAGTCGATTGATGGAAGAGTTGCAAAATGAAAAACAAGGGAGATAGAGGATTACCTCCCTTGTTGGTTTTTAAGTGTTAAATAGGTTTAAGCTTTTAAAGCTTGAAGAGAAAGTCTGGCAGGAATCTTGATTTCAAGTACATCAGCAACCTCTCTGATGTCTGCCAAGATTATTTTTAGACGATCTTTCTTGTCGGGGTAGTCACCAAGTAAACAGGATACTTGAT
>CAZBRK010000090.1:0-1430 GCA_964494445.1 uncultured Pseudomonadales bacterium | reverse complement strand
ATGTAGCCATCTTCGGTAGTGATGGTATTTTCAACTTTAATTAAGCCTCCGTTGTACCATTTTGTTAAGTTGGCTGGTGGGTTAGAGGCAAGTGTTCCAGAACCTGTGGCAGGATTGACTAGTGAGACACCGTTGTACCAGTAAGGGTCTGTTCCTAGGTCAACTAAGGTTTCTGGGGTAGAGTCTCTGCCTTGCTGACCGTTTTGAGTTCTGTCGTAGTAGTAGACGTCGTTGGCGTCGGCTGCCCCTAGGAAGGTGTTACTGGCAGAGTCGGTGTTGGTGGCGTTGAGAGTAGCTCCTCCCCAGAGACCGGCTTTTCTATTAAAGGTATCGATAGCGGCGGTGTTACTGGAGTAGTCAATTTTACTTTCATCTATTAGTGCATCGAAATACATTCCTTTTCTAAAGTTTTGAAGATTATTCCAGTAATCTGTTTCACTAGTTTGGATGTAGTCTTCTAAAGCTTCTTGGTAGATGTTGTGTTTGGTGTATTTGTCGAGGGTAGCAATGGCGGTTACTTGTGGTTGGGCTTTGAAAACTATTTTTACATAGCCAGAACCACTGCCTGAGGTATCCGTAACTATACCCACCAAGCCATCGTACTGTTTGCCACTGGTAATGGCACTACCTGCAGTGTCGGAGGTGAAGACATAGTCACCTTTACTGGCGGTACTGGCATTGGTGGTAGTTATTTCTGCTTCACCGTTGACGGCGACGATACAGATGTCGTCTGCGTCACAAACTCCGTCTGAGTCTGCATCATTACTGACTCCAAGTCCAACACCGACTACAACACCGAAAGACCCTGTTGTGTAGGGCGTGGTGGTGGTTGTGAATGCAGAGTTGTTACTTGTGTCTATGACTACGATACTTTTAGTAGTTACTGTTCCTGCTGATTTGTTTGTAGCAAGTAGGGTGTAACTTCCAGAACCTGAGATGATGTTGCCTGATACATACAAGTTTCCATCTTTGTCCAGATACATTTTTTCGAGTCCATTGTTGTTAATGGAGAGGAGTTTGGAACCATGAGTAGAAAGAGCATTGTCAGTGTCAAAGGTGAAGGCTGTGGCAGAGGAAGAGTCAGCAGTACCAGAGAGGAAGGATCCAGTGGAAGACCAGATATCAGCGTCGTTTTGGAGGGTAAAAATGGTGGAGCCAGAAGCAGAAGCAGCGAGGACATCCTGATCTCCTATTTCATTTAAGATGGCGAGAGCTTTACCGATAACTGCTCCGGTGAGGTGAAGTTTAGAGGTGGGTTCTGTTGTGCCAATGCCTACATTTCCAGTTCCATCTATGTAGAGACCATCTGTGCCTTTAGGGGATAGTTGTATTGTGCCAGTGGTAGAACCACCTAGGGTAAGAGGAGCCATGTTGGTGGTAGCAAGATTACCTTCTCCTGTTAGATATGTAGCTACATTAGCAGTAGTACC
>CAZBRK010000089.1:0-1431 GCA_964494445.1 uncultured Pseudomonadales bacterium | reverse complement strand
GTGGGCCCGACTGGACTTGAACCAGTGACCTTTGCAATGTCAATGCAACACTCTAGCCAGCTGAGCTACGGGCCCAATTAGGTTGTATTTTACCAAATTCTTAGTTAACGGAGGTGGCCAGCTGTCTTTCTTGGTTTTGAGAGAATGAAGAGCCTTTTTTAGCGAATTGTGACCAGTAGTAGCCTTTTTTCTTACCTCTTTGGTTGTAGATAGATAACCAGGTGTTGGCTTCGGCTATTTTTTGAGATAAAGATTTGAGTTTTTCTTGGAGTTGTTCTAGAAAAGATAGGTGGTACTCCCCTATTTCAACAGGTTCAGATTGAATGGCTGTTTGGGTAGATCTGTCAACTCTCTGGATTTGTTTTGATAGCTGTTTAAGTTGTTCACGGACAGAGAGAATATGATTTTCTATCTCCTTTTCTTTAGCAGAGTAAACTTGGGACCACTCTTTTTTTCTGGTTTGATGAAACTGTTCAACTCTTTTTTTCTCCAGTTCTTTTTGTAAGCGGAAGTTTTCTAGAGAGGTTCCAATGGGATTCTGATCAGGAGAAGATTGGTTTAAAGCACGTTGTTTTAGTACTTCGATGAAGGGAGGGGTGGGCTGGTTAGTAGTTTTTTTGTTTGTTTGAGCCATGTATCAACCCATAATATCAGAGATTTAAGAGGAAATCAATGGTTTTCTGACGAATAACTACGGGTTCAAGTTCAGAATACCTATTAGGAGGTATATTAGCAGCCTTGGCTAGCTTTTCAATTTCTTCTTTAGTAGTAGTAATTTTTTCTTGGTGAGCAATGGTAGAAAGGATTAAGTCACCTTTAAGACTAATTGTGGCTTGGGTCTTGTATTCAGTCTTGATTTGGTCCACGGTTTTGTTAACAGCCTTGAGATACGCATCGAGTTCAAGGTTTAGAGATTTGGCTTGTTGAATTAAACGGGATAGGCTGTGGTCTACTTCTTGCTCAATTAAAACAGAAGAGATTTCAATATCGGTTTTTTTAATTAGAGAGTCAAGAATAGCAGAGACTTTTTGTTCTCTGGTTTGTTTCTCGGTTTTTTTAAGAATGTTCTTGACACTGGTTTTGTAGCTATCAAGCTTAAGCTTAGGCATTAAAGGGAAGCAGAGAGTGAATGTCCAAGGAGTTTTGTCTATTTTAAGGTCTTCTAGTTTAGGACGACCAATAATTTCGAGCTTGTTGTCTTTAATAGCGGAGAGAACTGCTTCTTGAAGAATGTCATCGAGGATTTTTTGATTTACTTTTTGAGGATCAATCTTTTCTTGAGAGAGTTTAAGAGGAGCTTTGCCTTGACGGAAACCTTTAATGGTGACTTGAGAAGCAAGGTCTTGTACGGCTTTGCTTTTAAGTTCGTCTATTTTTTTAGTAGGAACACTGACTTTGATGTATGCAGTGCCTTTTTCTTGTTTGTCTATT
>CAZBRK010000088.1:0-1431 GCA_964494445.1 uncultured Pseudomonadales bacterium | reverse complement strand
TCTCTATGGTGGTGCTACAGCTAAACCATTCAAGACTCATCACAACTCTCTTGATACCGATTTCTATCTCCGTATTGCTGATGAGCTTTATTTAAAGCGCTTAATCGTCGGTGGCTATGAAAGAGTTTATGAAGTCTGTAAAGATTTTCGTAATGAAGGCATGGATCGTCAACACAATCCCGAATTTACTCAGATTGAGTTTTACATGGCCTATGCCGACTACAATGATCTCATGGAAATCTCCGAGGACATGCTTTCCGGAGCCGTTAAAGAAGTTACTGGTGGTTACAAGATCAAGACTCAAGGAAAAGAAATCGACTTCACTCCCGGTTGGGAAAAAGTCACCTACCGTGACTTAATTCTCCGCCATACTCAGATCGACACCGATCAAGTTAAATTAGAGTCTGACTTGAGAGAAGAAATTAAGGTCAAGAAGCTCAAGGTTAATCTCAAAGGAATAGCAGGTTACGCCAATGTTCTTGATCAACTCTACAAAGAGTACTGTCGTCCTAAAGTCACCGGCCCCATGTTCTTAATCGACCATCCTTATGAATCTCGTCCTCTAGCTAAGAGAAAACCAGATGAGCCAGAAAAAGTAGCTAGTGTTGCTTTAATAATTGCTGGTTTTGAGGTATTCAATGCTTACTCAGAGCTTAACAGCCCCATCGATCAAAAAGCTCGCTGGGAAGAAGAAAAGAAACTAGCCAAAGAAGGTTTTGAAGAAGCTCAGGTTATGGACGAAGACTATATCCGTGCTCTCGAGTACGGCATGCCTCCCACTGCTGGTTGGGGAATGGGCATTGATCGTTTTACCGCCATTGTTACCGACAGCGCTAGTATCAAAGATGTTATTATCTTCCCCACTCTTAAACCAGAAAGACAAAAGAAATCATGAATCGTTCAGAAGCTTTAGAACTAGTTAATTCCTGGACAAAAAACAAAAACCTAGTTAAACACATGCTGGCTGTTGAAGCCCAGATGAAAGCTTTGGCTAAACATTTTAAGGAAGATGAAGAACTCTGGGGCTTAGTTGGTTTACTTCATGATGCTGATTACGAACAATTCAAAGATCAGCCAAACAAACATCCTTCTCGTATTCTAGATGAACTTAAAAAAAAGGAACTCGACACTGTCATTATTGAAGCCATTGCTTCTCATGCTTGGGGATCTAAAGAAGGAGCTCCTCAACCCAAGTCTTTACTCGAATGGTCCCTATATTCCTCCGATGACCTCTCTGGTTTAATCATTGCCTGTGCCTTGGTTCAACCCGAGAAAAAACTTTCTACAGTTACAACTGAATCAGTTTTAAAGAAATTTAAGTCCACTAGTTTTGCTCGTGGAGCCGATCGAGACAGGATTAGTTTTTGTAAGCCAAGACTTAATCTTCCTCTAGAAGAATTCATTTCCATTTGTCTTCCTGCTCTTCAATCT
>CAZBRK010000087.1:0-1438 GCA_964494445.1 uncultured Pseudomonadales bacterium | reverse complement strand
TGGTAGCAAGATTACCTTCTCCTGTTAGATATGTAGCTACATTAGCAGTAGTACCAGAGATGGAAGCAGTAGGGGAACCAGAGTTCATGTTTAAGACGGCAAACTTAGCACTAGTAGTAGCTGTACCACCAATGAAGAAGTCGAGTGTTTCGTTAACAGGGTAGAGTGATCCATCAGCTAGTGTCCAGTAGGAAATACCGTTATCATTACTACAAGTAATCACCCCGGCAGCATCGGCCGTTAAAGCTCCTCCATTAGTATTCCCAGTACAGTTAAAGCCAGTAAAGACGAGACTATCAGCTGGTGTCAGAACTACATTCCCAGTAGTAAGAGTAGAAAGTGTCAGATTCCCACTAGTAGCAGTAACATTACTTGCACCAGTACCATCTAGAGAGAAGGTGGTTCCTGCTAGTATGTCAACGGCTCCTGAGGTATCTACGTCTAGACTAGCTGAGTCCACATCTACTATTTGACCAGTAGCTGTTACTAGAAAGGTACCAGCAGTAGAGTTTAGGTTCATTCCAGCAGTGTTAGCTGCAGTTAGTGTTAAACCATCATCTCCTGAGATTACAAGTGCTCCATTAGAAGAAGACCAGGTACTAGCACTGTTGGTAGTAAGGGTCAGAACATCTCCTGTTCCTGCCACTACTGAAGATGCTCCAAGAATGTCTACATCGGCTAAGAAACTACCAATATTTACATCATCTGCTGCTGAGGTTCCCAAGTTTATGGTATCAACAGCTGTCCCTGTACCTAGATTAATGGTCTTAGCTATATTACTAGTAAACAAGTTAGCTGTCTGAGAAGTAGATCCACCCACAGGTAGGTTTAGAGTGAATGCTTCCTGATTATCTGTGGTAGTAATACCAAAGTAGACGTTTGCTCCCTCCATTATTCTTAAAGCAGAAGCGGTGTTGTCTTTAATGGTAATGTTACTAGCTTGATTAGCTAATGACAGAGTGGGAGTCCCACTATTTACATTAAGGAAGGCAAACTTAGCAGAGGCGGTAGACTGAGCCCCAATTAAGAGATCAACAGTACTATTTTTAGAGAAGAGAGTTCCATCAGTTTGAGACCAGTAGATACTACTAGCCACTCCACCAGCAGGATCAGACCAACTTAGAGTACCTGAAGCATCACTGGTTAAGATGAAACCTGAAGAAGCTGCATCAGCTGCTGGAAGAGTGTAGATCTGGTTACCGGTCATGGCTTGAGCAGTAAAACCGGTGTAGTTTGAAGAACCGTCTGTAACTACTAGATTACCGACTACTTCCAGGTCTCCAGCCACTCCCACATCATTATCTCCATTTGAAAGAGCATATGTTCCTGTACCAAAGTCGGTTAGACCTCCATCTACTGTAATCTCACCACCACTATCTATGTTTATTCCAGCAACTGAGTTGAGTATTAGATCTCCTGTAGTAAGAGTAGAAAGTGT
>CAZBRK010000086.1:0-1446 GCA_964494445.1 uncultured Pseudomonadales bacterium | reverse complement strand
CCCCTATCTTCGCACTAAAGTCTACTTTGGATGATACTAACATACCAGATGGTGACCCCACCGGGAGTTGAACCCGGGTTACCAGGATGAGAACCTGGCGTCCTAACCACTAGACGATGGGGCCTAGTTTGGTGATTTTACATCGAAATGGGTTTGACAAGCAAGGCTAGTTGGATTAAAATACACATTCACAGTAAAGAAAAGAGCCTGCCTATCCTCATTTTTTGAATCTAGTGATCGTACTGACGTATTCATGTATGTATCAGGAAATCTTTTATTGACTTTGAACCATTATTTATATATATTCTGAAAAATGAACAACAAAAAAGCACATATAACCCAACCGGGTTACCAGGCTTTAATCGATGAACTTAAGAACTTAGAAGAAGTTAAAATTCCCGAGGCTATTGAGCGTGTAGCTAAGGCCAGGGGTTTAGGTGACTTGTCTGAAAACTTTGAGTACCATGATGCTCGTGAGGCTCATGCTACCATTGCTGACCGTATTATCGACCTTAAAGACATCATTAAACGATCTGTCATCATTAAGAATAATGGTGTTTCCGGTGTTGATATGGGTAAACAGGTTAAAGTAGCCGTTAATGGCTCTGAACATGTTTTTAACATCGTTGGTGAATGGGAAGCTAATCCTGCTGAAAAGAAAATCAGTAATGAGTCTCCTCTAGGTGTGGCCCTTTTGGGTAAAAACGTTGGTGACGCAGTAGAAGTTGATGCTCCTGCTGGTAAAATCACCTACACAATCAAGGAAATTAACTAACCTAACTGGAATACCTTGGCTAGCTTGGGTAAAATGACCCCATGGCTACTCCTTTATCCGAACTCAAAAAAATCAGACGAGAAAAGCTGGATAAGCTCAAAAAACTGGGTGTTGACCCGTTTGCCTTTACTTTCGACAAAAATCTTACAATATATCAATGTCTAGAAAAGAAGGGTAAACAGGTCAAGACCGCAGGGCGTCTCATGGCCATGCGTGGCCATGGAGCTCTTTCCTTTGCCGATCTGACCGATCAAACAGGAAAAGTTCAGTTAATTTTTCGTAAAGATGGCTTGAAAAAGCTAGAACGAGAAGTTCTTTCATTGCTGGATCTTGGCGACATAATTGGTGTTACTGGTAAATCGACTACTAGTAAGAGTGGTGAACCTAGCATCGAGGTTGATTCCTTGACTATGTTGACCAAATCACTTCGTCCTTTACCTGGTCAGTGGCAAGGACTTAAGAATGTTGAAGAGAGATATCGACAGCGCTATGTTGATCTACTCTTAAATTCTGAAGTTCGTAAAGTTTTTGACACTCGCACTAAACTTTTAACTTACTTCAGAAAATACCTCGACTCTAAAGGTTTTATTGAAGTTGAGACCCCTATTCTTCAGCCTCTCTATGGTGGTGCTACAGCTAAACCATTCAAGACTCATCACAACTCTCTTGAT
>CAZBRK010000085.1:0-1457 GCA_964494445.1 uncultured Pseudomonadales bacterium | reverse complement strand
CTTCTCTTGAACGATGTCACTGGCCAAGACATTAAAACCTAGTTGAGCGGCCTCAACTACTAGACGGCCTGAACCACAGAAGGGATCAATGAAGGTTAGGTCTTGAGGTTTGCCTTGGTATGGAGTGAGGTTGATTAAACTACGGGCAATTTTGGGAGGCAACATGCCAGACTTAGGGTCAACAAAGGGAAGTTTTCTGTCTTTATCAATCCAGTCTTGATACGAGTGAGACCAGACGGTGCGATAGATCTGAGAGTTGGTGGTGTCTAAAAAGAGTTCAGTGACGGGTTTCTTGTGAAGAATGACGGGTGTAAGACCAAAGTACTGACGTGACTCAACAAAACGAACGTGGCCTGTAAGGAGTTTTTTTACCTCAAAGTAGAGACGATTGTTAAGACTACCTTTTATGGAGGTGAGAGAAAAGATCTTGGTGTCAATTAAGGAAGCTATTGTTTTGGCTGAGGTATCAGTAGCATCAAGTTTTACAGCCAACTTAATACTGGTACCAAGAAAGGAAATCATTGAGATGGCTTTCTTCTCGTCTGGAGCTGAGAAGGAGTAAATGTCGGGGTATAGTAACTGGGCCTTAGGTAGACGACTAGCTAACTCTTGAGCAGTTAAACTGTTGTACCGACCCGTAAAAAGAATAAAATCCATTATTTTTGCTTGATAGCAGTGACGGTCAAGTGGCTTTCAGTAGGACGAAAACCTTTGACGCGACGATAGCGTGATTTAGCTTTGTAGCGAGCTACGCGAATTTTGTCGCCTTTTTTAGTGTCTTCAAGTTTAAGTTCAACTGAAGCACCTTCTAGAAAAGGTTGGCCAATTTGAGCTGTTTCACCATCAATAATTAAAAGAACTTCTTTTATGGTTAGGGTGTCCCCTACCTTGAAATCTATTTTATCGACGACCAATTGATCATCTTTTTTGACTATGTATTGACGAGGTCCAATTTGAATGGCGGCAATGAGGTCTTTGGTGATTTTTTTAGTAGGCATAGGAATTAATGTTGCTGACGGCGTAATTATAGCTTGTGGAGGTGACTTAAATCAAGCAGGTTGAGGTGTAAACCAAGAAGAATCATGAAGCTGATCAAAGAACTGCCACCATAGGAAAATAAAGGTAAGGTGATACCGGTAACCGGCATTAAGCCTAGATTCATACCCACATTAACTAAAAGTTGGAAAGAAAAGAGAAGAACTACACCCAGTTGAACCAGGTAGTGTTTGTCATTTTTAAGAGTGCGAGCATGGACAATTCCTTCATTAATAATGATTAGATAGCCACCAATAAGGAGAAGAGCCCCTATTAAACCAAACTCTTCTACAAAAGAAGCAAAGATGAAGTCGGTGTGACGTTCAGGCAGGTATTTTAAATGTGACTGAGTCCCCAACCCCGCCCCCTTACCAATTATTTTTCCAGAACCAATGGCAATGGTTGACTGAATAACGTTGTAG
>CAZBRK010000084.1:0-1474 GCA_964494445.1 uncultured Pseudomonadales bacterium | reverse complement strand
TTAAAAAGAAACGTTGGGAAAAATTAGATAAAATAATTAACAAGGACAATCTTAATCAACGTCCTGAGTTAAAACTATGAAGGTCTCAAAAGACTTATCTCTCCCTCATGTTCTTGTCATTGCTGGTCTGACCGCTTCTGGCAAAACAGACCTGGCCTTAGGAGTAGCTTCTAACTTGTCTGCCGTTGACATCATCTCCGTTGACTCTCGCCAGTTCTATCAAGGTCCTCGAATCATTTCTGGTCAGGACATTCCTACTGGTTTTTCTCGTTCTCAGTCCAAGGAAATTTCTTTTCTTGATCAGCCCGCTGTATATTTTCAGTCTGGCAATACTCGCATCTGGGCTGTTGATCAGCTTTCTCCGGACCAAGTTCTTAACCTTTCTGACTTTGTCGAGTTTACTTGGCAGATAATTGATCAAGCAGTTGATCAAGGTAGGTCACTTATCATCGTTGGTGGCACCGGACTATATCTCAAAGCCATTACCCAATCTCTAGATCGTTTAGTTACACCTCCAGATAATCAACTAAGACAGGAGTTGGAGCTTTTAAGTGTAGATGAACTTCAGTCTCGTCTGGAAAAACTTAATCCTGACTGGTTAGAAAAACTTAATCACTCAGATAAAAACAATCCTCGTCGTCTGATCAGAGCTATCGAGATTAGTCTTAGTGACAAGAAAAATCAAAAACTTTCTCTTAAAGGGATAGAACAAAGGCGGGCGGAGTTTCGTTGGGTTGGTTTGAAACCAGACATGGATACTTTAAATCATAAGATTAAAATCAGGGTTGAAAAACGTCTTCAGCAAGGAGCTCTTCAGGAGGTTGGGGGACTACTGGAAAAATACTCTTCTAAACTGCCCGCTCTTTCTGCTTTGGGAATCAAGCATATCAAGCAACACCTTGATGGAGACATTGATCAGAATGAACTAGTTGAACTTTGGACTCAGCAGGAGGTTTCTTATGCCAAAAGACAGTGGACTTGGTTCAAGAAACAACCCTCTATTATCTGGTATGATGAAAATACAGACAGACAAGAATTAATTACTGATTTATCTGCCTGGTTAATCAATAAACATGATTCACAAAAAAAGAAATCTTAGTGTTAGTATCGCTCCGGCCACTTTCTTCTGGATTGTAGCCATTTTCCTTGGTTTCAAGTTTCTCTCTGGCATCACCGACGTTCTCATTGTCGTCTTTGTTTCCTTCTTGATTGCCATCGGCATCAACCCTCTTGTTACTCGTCTGGAAAAAAGAAAAATTCCTCGTTCTGTTTCCGGTATTTTTGTAATCGCTCTTCTTTTCTCTGCTCTGGGAGCTTTAGTTGCTTCCTTTGCTAAACCTCTCACTTCTCAGGTCCAAGTTTTCTTAGAGAGTTTTCCTCAGATAGTTAACAAGGTTGTTCCTGCTGGTTTTGGTCTAGGTCAGATCAGTCTTACCGACATCACCCCTGCCTTTGCCGTTTCCGACCATGTCAT
>CAZBRK010000083.1:0-1490 GCA_964494445.1 uncultured Pseudomonadales bacterium | reverse complement strand
GTAATGATGATAAACTCTCCGTCTTTGACACTTAGATTGATGTCTTTAAGCACCGACACTTTACTAGCTCTAACTTCAAAAGTTTTATTCAAACTTTTAACTTCTATGATAGTTTTATTAGTATTAGTAGTCATCTTATCTTGGTATTACTCCTTGTACAAATCCGAATGCTTCTGATAAATTCTTTATCACTAAGTCCAGAGCTGAGCGAGTGGCCTTGGGGGCAATTGTCACCATGTCGATGCTGGCTGACTGGTTGCCGGTGCCATCTTCTGAAATAGCTCTCAGGTGATAAACCTGGCTTGGCACCAGTCCTGAAATGATCACCGTGTGGTTGTTAGCCAAGTTTCCATCATATTGTGACTTCTGTGGATAGTTACTACTTGATCCTTGTCCAAACTCGATTTGACTACTGGCAGGTTCATCCGTATCCCAAGTGATAATCAGTTGTGCCTTGACGTCACCTGCCGCAAAACCAACTGGCGGAATGGTGCCCCCAATTATCTTGAGGTTGACTATCTGTGGTGGTCTGGTGTCGGTAGCGGTAGTAAAGCGCTGAGTATCACTTTGGGCTTCGTTTCCTAGCTTGTCTCGTCCTTTGACCACTAAAAAGTATTTGGTCTGGGCGTTTAGTCCTCGTATCATCATTGAGTGAGCACCCTTTTCCAAGAGTACCTTGACTTCATCACGTGCCTCTCCTGGGTTACCTTCTGGGTAATAGGTGATAATTGATGAGACTTCGGTGTTAGTGCTCCAGGTCACCCGAACGGTGGTCTGAGCGGCATTAGCCACTGTCTCAAGTCTCACGCCTGAGATCTTGGGACGTGGCAGGGTGGCAAAGTCAAGAATTGTGCCCTCGTACTCAGCACTTTCAGTATCAAAAGCATTAATCTTGTAATAATACTTAGTGCCGTCATCTAGCTCGGCTAGTTGGGTGGTATAGGTAGTCTCACTGGTTGAGGTAGAGACTTCTTTGACTCCGCCAAAGCTAGTGCTGGTGCCATAATATATCTTGACTTTGGAGGCATCTTTGACCGTGTACTGGATAATTCCTGAGGTTAGACCAACATTCTCGGCCGAAACATCAAAAACAGTTGGTGCGTCAGCAGTGGTAAAGCTTTTCTCCTCGCTAGTGCCAGTATTACCATCTTCATCCGTCCATTTGGCCTTGTAGTAATAAGTAGTGCCAGCAGTTAGGCCAGTTAGATTGATCTCATGGTCAGTCACTTGGCTACTACTACTTGGTTCCTCAGTGTTATATGAGCCACTACTGGTGCCATATGCCACTTTTGAGTCAGCACTGCGACTAGTGCTCCAGCTGATTTTACCTTTTTTGGTGGTAATACCAGAAGTAGAAGGGCCAGAAGAAAGTGTTGGGGCGGTGGTGTAGCGTCCAGTGGGAGTAATAGTGACTGCATTGGTTCCAGAGCTTTGAGCATCAGCACCGTCCTTGGTATAAATCTTATAATAGTACTGAACTGAGGAGGGAG
>CAZBRK010000082.1:0-1643 GCA_964494445.1 uncultured Pseudomonadales bacterium | reverse complement strand
CTCCTTTTTCTAATATGAAACGTAGATAATATCCTTTATTCTCCTTTTTTATATCGTAAGACAAAGACTTTACACCCCACTTGTCTACCTCGACCACCTCAAAACCACACTTGGCACATTTTTCTCCCAAGTCCTTCTCCACCACAATCTCATTCTCACTTAAGGGATAAATTGCTATCAACTCATATCGCCTGACAGCTTCTTCTTTCTTATTGGTTGCTTTCTTGGTTGCCATAACAGGCGTAATTTTACTATAAAAACCTTTTTATTACCATTACCTAAAACTTAAAAACATAAAAAGGGCCTCAGAAATTTTTCTTCTGAGGCCATATCCTCTTTTACCCCACCTAACTAACAACAAATCCAGTCATTAAACCAACCCCAAACAACCAGGAAACCACCGCTAAAATAAAAGTTAATAGTGCTCCCACAATTGTTCCAAAGAGAGTAAACCTCAATCTCCCCTTTTTACCAAGCCTCTTCGCTTTCCAGTCATTCAAAATATACAAAGTGCAAAACAGAAGCAAAGAACCAAAGGCGAACGCAAAAACTGAGCCACCAACTATTACTATATTCATCTATCCTCCTCAGAGTTAGTCTAAATTAAAGAGCAACATCATTAATATACCATATATAGGCTAGTTCCCCACCATAAACTCCACCACATCTCCCTCTTTCATCTCATACTCCCTACCCTCTAATCTCATTTTCCCTTTTTCTGCCACACCTTTCCAACCATTTTCCGTTATAAAATCATCAAAACTGCATATCTTGGCTTTAATAAACTTCTTCTCAAAATCAGAATGAATCACCCCTGCCGCCTCCGGTGCTTTAGCTCCTTGCCTTACCGTCCAGGCTCGCACTTCTTTCTCACCTGCCGTTAAAAAACTAATCAAACCTAAATGAGAGTAAGCTTTTCTCACCAACTGCTCCAAACCTGCCTCTTCTACCCTCATCTCCTTTAAATACGCCTTCTTTTCCTCACCCTCAAAATTACTCAAATCCTCCTCCATCTTGGCACAAATCACCACCACTTGTTCCTCTTTTATATTAATCCCCTTTTCCTTCATCTTTTTCACCATCTCTTCCACCACCCCATCCATTTTTTTAATCTCTCCTTCTCCCGCGTTTATAACCACCAACACTGGCTTGGCTGTTAACAAAGATAATTCTTTACTCAACACCTCTTCTTCCTTACTCAACTCCACTTCTCTAGCAGATACTCCTTCCTCCAAAGCCTTCCTTATCTTCTTCACCACTTCCCATTTTTTTTCTTCCTCTCGACTTACTTTTCCTTTTGTTTCTTTTTGTTTTTCCAAACTAGCCAGATCAGCTAACTGCAACTCTGTCTCCACCGTCAAAAAATCCTCTACTACATCTAAACTACCCGTCTGCACCACATCTTTATCCTCAAAACTACGTAAAACATGACAAATTAGGTTCACCTCTCTAATGTGAGCCAAAAACTTATTCCCCAACCCTTCTCCTTTATGTGCCCCCTTGACCAAACCAGCAATATCTATAAAATTCACCGTTGCCGGCACAATCTTCTCTGTCTTCACCACTTCAGCCAGCTTTTCTAGTCTCTCATCCATCACCGGCACTACTCCCACGTTTGGATCTACCGTTGCAAAAGGATAATT
>CAZBRK010000081.1:0-1648 GCA_964494445.1 uncultured Pseudomonadales bacterium | reverse complement strand
CAAAGTGACTTCTTCCGTTCTAGTGGGCCTGGAGGACAAAACGTCAACAAGGTCAACAGTGCTGTTCGTATTAAACACCTACCCACCGGTATCGTAGTTGAGTGTCAAACCCAACGTAGTCAAATTCAGAATCGTGAGCTTGCTATGCAGATGCTTAAGGCCAAGCTCTGGAAAATAGAGGAACAGAAACGTCGGGAAGAGATGGCTAAAATCAAAGGTGATCACCATGTTCCTGGTTGGGGACATCAGATTCGTTCTTATATTCTTCATCCTTACAAACTAGTCAAAGATGTGCGTACCAAAGTCGAGTCTTCTAACCCCGATGCTGTTCTTGATGGGGGACTAGATTTATTCATTCAAGCTGAGCTTAAACAACTGTCAAAAATTCATTAATCTGATAAACTGGATGGAGATTAATAAGCAACATATTTGTCATGGACATAAAAAAGATTGATTTTGAAGTTGAGAGTACTGAATCTCAGGAAGTAGATCCTTCTCCTTCTTCTTCTACACCCACACCTTCGATCACTCCTCAAGGTACTTCTAAAAAACCTACACCTGCCATTATTGGCTTCTTTGCTCTAGCTATTATTCTTGGTGTTTTCACTGGGGCAATGGTTAAAAATCTTAATTCTTCTTCTCCAGGAGAAAATTTAAGAGGAGTAGATATTGACGAGACCTCTCTTCAAGTAGGTGACTCTTTTGGTGTTGACGATACTGATCTTTTCCCTGACAAAGTTACCGGCTATCTTGAAAAAGGTGGTATTAACGGTGAAGGTACTCACAGCTTACTTCGTACAGGAGGTGTTTCACAGACCGTATATCTCACCAGTTCCATTGTTGACCTAGATGAATTTGTTGGTCATCAAATCACTATCTGGGGTGAAACCTTTACTGGTCAAAAAGCTGGTTGGCTTATGGACGTTGGTCGAGTTCAAGTTGATGAACTCAACGTCGAATCTCCAGAGGAATAGAAAATTATTAACTTTAATTAACTAGTGATTGTTTTTGATCAAGTTACCAAAACTTTTCCCAACGGAGACACTGTTCTTAAAAATCTCAATTTCTCTGTTACCCCCGGTGAGTTTGTTGTAATCAGTGGTCCTTCCGGTGCTGGTAAAACTACAGTTGGTCGTCTTTTAATCAGAGAACTCTCTCCCACTTCTGGTGTCATTACTGTTGATAAAGAAGATATTTCTAAAATTACCGACAAAAAATTACCCAGTTTAAGACGTAAGATTGGTACTGTTTTTCAAGACTACAAAATTATCAACGACAAGACAGTTTACGAAAACATTGCTCTCAGTTTAGAGATTGCTTCTTTTGCTGAAGATCAGATTAGTGACAAGGTTTCATATCTTCTCGGTCAAATGGGTATCTCTGGTAAAGAACAACTATTCCCTGGTCAACTTTCGGGCGGAGAACTACAAAGAGCCGCTTTAGCTCGGGCTATTGCCGCTGAACCCCATATTCTCTTTGCCGATGAACCTACTGGTAACTTAGACAAGGGGACTTCTAAAGAAATATACGACCTTTTAAAAAAGATTAATCAGTCTGGTACTACCGTTGTTATGGCTACTCATGATGAAAACATGATCAACTCTGACAAACATCATCATATTCATCTAGAAAAGGGTAAAATTACTTT
>CAZBRK010000080.1:0-1649 GCA_964494445.1 uncultured Pseudomonadales bacterium | reverse complement strand
GCAATTTCAGAAAAGCAACGCTCCACCCACACTTACGTGATTGGCCAGTCCGGCACCGGTAAATCGAGAGCGATGGAGTCCTGGATCCTTCAGGACATCCACGCCGGACATGGTGTGGGTGTGATCGATCCACACGGGGATCTTTACAACCACCTGATAGCAAGGTTAGCTGATTACCCGGAAGTGTGGAGCAGAATCATTCTCTTTGATCCCCTGGATCCGGATTGGGTAGTGGGTTTCAATCCGCTGGAGAGAATCGAGAGCACAGAATCTGAGCGCTTAGCCATGTACATGACGGATGTGGCTCTGCGGGTGTGGAAGATTAACCCTGCCAGCGCACCCCGGATGGTATGGCTGTTGACCAACACTTTCCTAGCTTTGGTAGAGTTGAACCTCTCTCTCCTGGACTTGCCGCAATTCTTGATGGATCAGGAATTCCGAAATGAGCTTGTATCACAGATCTCATTACCAGCTGTCCGCAGCTATTTCGAGGATGAATTTCCCCGTTCAGAAAAGGGAACATTGCAATGGATCACACCAGTATTAAACAAGATCGGCAACCTGCTTTTTGATCCGGACATCCGTTTGATCTTCTCTGGAAAAAGCACGTTTGATTTCCGCAGGGTCATGGATCAGAAGATGATATTTTTAGCTAATCTCCCCAAGGGCATCCTGGGAGAGGGGACAAGTTCGCTGCTGGCAGCCTTTATCGTAGGCCATTTGCAGCGCAGCGCGTTATCCAGAGCTAACGCGAATAAACGCCCAGCATTCTATTTATACCTGGATGAATTCCAAAACTACACGACGCATAACATCATTGACATCCTCTCAGAAAGCCGTAAATATGCATTATCACTCACTCTCGCACACCAGTTTCTTGACCAGCTGCCAAACGAATTGAAGCAGGCTGTGCTTAATACTTCTGGCACGATTGCCTGTTTCCGAGTTGGTTATCACGATGCAACTGTATTAGCAAAAGAGATATTCCCTGCAAAAGATTATGAGTATCAAATCAATATGCGGCCGCTAAGCGGGATTCCATTTTTACAGAAATTAGGCTGGGAAGGATTGGCACTCAAGTTAGCCAATCTCCAGCCACGGGAGTTTTGGTATCGCCGAAGAGGGTCATATAACCCAGTCAAGCAGCATACCTACTCAATGCCGGATCCGGTCTATACCCAGGATCTTAAGTACAGAATCAAAGCCCTGCGCGACACAAGCGGGAACAGGTTTGCGCGCAAAAAAGATACATTGCAGCACCACCGCAAAAATACATCAATCAATACCAAAGAGGATATTCCCTTATGGTCAAACTAAATGCTAGAGTGAAATAATGAAAACAGACAATAAAATCCGATTTAAAAGGATGCAAACGCCACCACCGATGCGTTTCCAATCACGAGACGGAGAGATGATTCAAGCGATCCATAAATTTGATGGAATACTCGCACGCCGTCAAATAAAAAGCTTGTTTTGGAAAAACATCAGTGTCAAAACAATGGAACGGCGTCTGACACTTCTTTACCATAATTGTTTCCTTAATTTGCCTTCGCTTGATCAACGGCGGAGGAATCCTATCTCAGAACCAATTGTCTGGTTGGGATGGAGAGGGATACTTTTTATTGCACACCAATTAGAAATTGATGTTC
>CAZBRK010000079.1:0-1690 GCA_964494445.1 uncultured Pseudomonadales bacterium | reverse complement strand
ATGCAGAGCGGCGATCTAATCAAGTCTGCTGGTGTGATTGTTCATCTTGGGTCTCACCAAGGTCGTGGCTTTGATGCTGTTTCTTCTCAGGTAGTCGACTCTATTAAAAAAATTCTTAAAGCCAGTTCTAAAACTCTTTTATTAATCGAGAACTCTGCGGGTCAAAAGGGGAAGGTTGGTAGTCTGGAAGAAATCTCACATCTTCTCAAGCAAGTTTCTTCTCCTCGTCTAGGAGTTTGTATTGACACTGCCCATCTCTTTGCCGCTGGTTTTGACTTAACCCAGGAAAAGAAAATTGACGAACTTGTTTCTCTTTTGGATAACTTGAAGGTTCTACCCCACTTAAAATGTCTTCATCTTAATGATTCTAAAACCGCTTTGGGTTCTGCTTCAGACCAACACGATAATATTGGTCAGGGTAAGATCGGCCTTCAGGGTCTAGGACACTTCATCAATCATCCTAAACTTCGTCATCTACCTATCATCTTGGAAGTGCCAGGCTTTTCTGGTCAAGGGCCAGACAAGAAAAATATTGATATTGTAAAATCTTTAATTAGATGAGATTAAAAAAATTCTTCCTCTCCATTTTTTCTTTCTTTCTTTTGTTTATTTTTCCCCACTCTGTTTTTGCTTTAGAGTCTATTAACCTCTTTCAGTCTGATGTGGTCCTTAATCAAGACACCACTCTCTTCATTACTGAAACCATTGATTACCAAACAGACACTCCTCATCATGGCATCTATCGCTACATTCCAGTTAAGGTGGGGGACTCTTACTCTATTCGTTCTACAGACATTACTGACTTTAAAGTTACTGATCTTGATGGTGAAGAAATATCTTTTGATCGCACCTACTCTGATGGTAACGTTACTCTAAAGATCGGTGAGGCTGACATAACCTTTACTGGTGAAAAGAGGTACATCATCTCCTACACCATCGCCAATATTTTTAAGTCTTACTCGGACTATGATGAGATATATCTAGACGTTACCGGTGACGGTTGGGACTTTCCCATTTACCAAACTCTGACAACTTTCACTTCTGAATTTGCTGCTATCACCAAGTTAGAGTGTTTCTCTGGTGAGTACGGTGGTAATGATTCTCTTTGTCAGTCTACTCAGAACTCTGATTCTCAAGCTAGGTTTGTCTATCCTGAAGTTGTTAACTGGGGTGACAACGTTACTATCGCCGTCGCTCTTGATCAGAACAACTCTTTAATCACTCCTACCCTTCTACAAAAAATTATTCAGAGGATAACTGATAACTCATATCTCCTAATCTTATTTTCTCCTCTCCTTATTTTCTCCTATCTCTGGTTTAAAAAAGGTCGTGACTTTGTCTTCTTTTCTCCCAATGTCTTTAACATGGATCCCAAGAAACCCAAGAAACTAAAACCTGTGTTTGGCTATTCCCGAGTTCCTTTTGTTTATGAACCACTCAAGTTAACTCCTGGTGAAGCCGGTACCATCATTGATGAAAAAGCTGATACCCAAGATGTTATCTCCGAGATACTTGATCTGGCTCGTCAGGGATACCTGAAGATATCCAAGATTAAAGCCAAGAATATTTTTTCTAAAGACGACTATCTCTTTACCAAGAAAAAAAAGTCTTCTACTTCCTTACCTCCTCATCAGCTTTTACTTCTCAACTCCATTTTCTCCACCAAGGATGAGATAAAGATGTCCAAGTT
>CAZBRK010000078.1:0-1755 GCA_964494445.1 uncultured Pseudomonadales bacterium | reverse complement strand
ATTTCTGGAAATGATGAGGGGTATTATACGACCACATGTTGGTCGAGTTTTTATAAGATAGGGGACGGAACAGCGTATTGTGTTCAGGGTGCGAGTTGTGTTGTTGGTGATTGTCATCCGACGACGAGTACTTGTGGTGGAACCTTGAGTGTGGCAAGATGTGAAGAATTGTATCCAGGAATGAATTATGTGTCACATATTGATGACTGTGGAGGAATGGATTGTGGTGCTCCTTGTACGAGTGGTGGTGGTTGTGTGGTTGAGTTTCCGGGTAAGCCAAGTTTGTTGTTGCCTGCTGATGGAGGGGGGGCAGGAACAGATGTGACTCTTAGTTGGAGTAGAAATGGGTATGGAGTGGGTTGTCCGACAAATAGTAATAGTCAGGATCTGTACTTAGAGGCGGGAGATAGTAGTCCGGATGTGAAGATAGCTGATTTAGGGAGTACTGTTAATTCACATGATGTGAGTGATTTGAGTTCGGGAACGGTGTATTACTGGAAGTTAGTGGTGAATAATGGGTCGTTGAGTATGAGTTCAGATGTGTTTTCTTTTAAGGTTAATGGTTTGATTGAAGGGTATCTTTTTGATTCTGGAGGAATGAGTGTGTGTCCGGCTGATTTGAGTGATCCAGTGTATGATTCGCGTAAGATTGGTGGGGGATTATTAGATGTGACAGGAACGACAGATTACTTAGATGTAACGAGTATTGCTGATGGTAGTTATTCTCAAGGAGCAAGGATTCCCGGGAGTTATGTTTTAGGAAACTTTAGATTAGGATCAGGTTTTATATCGACACCTGATTTAATTTGTGATGGTACCTCAGTAGAGTTTGTGGTTGGTGGAGCGGGGACGGCTATAAGAAGCTTTGGATTTCTACGAGACTATGATGGTTGGTGGCAGGGAGTGGGAGGAGATGTTTATGGTGGTTTAGGATTAGAGAGTACGATTCCAGCAACTTGTGTGGCTGGTGTAGGATGTGAACCGTACTTAGTTGCCAGTGATGGGAATGGAGAGAGTGGTTTGGTGAGATATATGTCTGGAGGTGTGGAATTGGGAGACAATGAGCTAGCCGCTGTTAATGCTGATGGTTGGGTGGTTAATTCAGGTTATGCTGGTCAGGACACTAACTATGCTTACTACAATTCTAAGATGGCTTTGATAGAGAAGACTAGCTGGGCAGGGAGTGGGAAACCAGTGTTTAATCCTCAGGTTGGGAGTGATTATGAAATATATGTGTATACAGGAACGGGAACGATTGATTTTGATGTAGCGGCGGGTGAAAAGATGATCTTTATGGTAGGAGGAGACGTGGATGTAACCAGTAATGTGGATGTGGCAGAAGGAGGCCATTTGGCAGTAATTGCTTCAGGCAGTATTACCTTTGCTAGTGATGTTAGTCAGGTAGAAGGTTGGTGGGTAGGAGACAGTTTGAGTATTGAGTCGACAGGAAATACGGGTACAGAGTTGGTCTTTAGAGGAGAGGGTAGTTTTGTGGGTTGGAATGGAGTTAGTTTGAATAGGGACAGGGGAGAATCAAATGCAACCGAACCAGCAGAGGAGTTTGTGTTTAGATCTGATTTAATGATTAATGCACCAATTGCTTTGAAGTTTTCAAGATATGTGTGGCAAGAGAAGGCTCCTAATTGATGTTATGGAGTGATGGATTTGGTAATATAAGTAGTTGGGTTTGAGCTTGTATGGTTGACAAATAATGTACAAAAGTGTATATTATCTATTAATGAGATTAAGAGAGTT
>CAZBRK010000077.1:0-1842 GCA_964494445.1 uncultured Pseudomonadales bacterium | reverse complement strand
TGATCTGAACTTTATGATAAGAATAATTATCAATAACAGAGGGGAAAGAGTTATAAGAGCCAAAAGAGTCAAAAAAACATCAAACACTCTTTTTTTAAGTGAAAGGGAATAATGAGATGGTTGAAAACTAGAATTTGTCACCTTAAAAATTATACCTTGTTTTTCCATGAACTTTGACGGTTGAATACTAACAGTATAACTTGAGCAAAAAAATATTAAAATACTAATAAATGATAAATGATGTAGAGGTGATTTTAAAGGTTTATTTTATTTCTCTGGGATTACAGTTCTTAGTATGGCCATGGGTAAGTAAGTGGTTTAGAGGCTTAGCTGATAATGGATGGGCCTTGGGAAGAGTTTTGGGGCTTTTGGCTGTGGGGATGCCGATTTGGATTGTTGGACATATCTTTCCTGTAAATACAGATCTGGGAGTGGCAATAGTAATCCTTTTAATGGTGTTGGCAGGGTTTAGGGCTGTTCAAGTATATAAAACAGCAAAGATAAAGCCGTTAAAAATAATCTTAATAGAAGAAGGCTTGTTTGCAGCTGGATTATTTGGACTTTCCCTTGTTAGGGGGTTTCAACCCGATATTTTGGGATTGGAAAAGTTTATGGACTTTGGATTTATAAAACAGTATTTGACTTCCAATGAGCTACCGGCGAAAGATATGTGGCTTGCAGGAGAATCTATAAATTACTATTCATTTGGACACTTTATAGCAAGTATCCTGGTGAGAATCTGGGGGGTGGGATTAGGGGTTGGATATAACTTAATCTTAGCTTGGATACTGGGAGTCAGCTTAACCTTGAGTTTTTCAATCATAGTAAGCTTGAGAGGTGGGGTGATTGGAGGGCTGTTGGGAGCCCTTTTAACCTGCTTGGGTGGGAATAGTCATGTTTTGTGGTACTTTTTAAAAAACAAAGGGTTTGAAAGCTATTGGTATGCTGATGCGACTAGATTTATAGAGAATACAATTCATGAGTTTCCAGGTTATAGCTTTGTGGTAAGTGATTTACATGCACATGTTTTAGGACTTCCGGTGGTATTGGCTTTTATATTGGTTCTTGTTTTGATATTTAAAAAATTGCCTCAATTGCATTTGAAAGAGGTGTTTGTTTTGGGAGTACTTTTGGGTGTAATGGGGATGACAAATACTTGGGACGTGGCAGTGTATGGTCTGTTATTGGTAATTTTTGGCTTGTTTTCGTTGTTTTATGGGAAAATAAATTGGAGAAAGCTACTTGTGACAATTGGAGTGGTGGGGATGACGGCAGGAATAACAGCTGTGCCTTGGTTTTTAAACTTTAATTCGTTTTCTGGTGGAGTGTTGTGGGTGAAAGCCAGATCCCCTTTATGGCAGTTAGGGGTATTGTGGGGAGGCCATGTGGCGATTGTGGTGTTGGCGATGGTTGTGGCTTTAAAATCACACCTCGGAATCGTTCCACCTCGGAGGAATGCTGCAAGCGCAACACAACCCCGGGGGAGAAACTTTCTGATTTTGGCATTGGGGGTGACGGCGGTGTTGCTACTTATTATTCCAGAAATGGTGTATGTGGAAGATATTTATACTGGATATCCTCGGGCAAATACAATGTTTAAGTTAACTTACCAAGCTTTTATATTAATGTCTTTGGTGACGGGTTGGGTGATAAATGAAATAGTGAGGAGAAAAAAAAGATTACTTCTAATTATGGTGGTTTTTTTGTGGAGTGGTTTGATGATATTTCCTTTCCAAGCTTATCCTTCCTACTATCGAGATTTTAAAGAGTATCAAGGTTTGGATGGTCTGGAATGGATGAGAGTTGAAGAAAAAGATAAGTGGGGAGCGGTGGTTTATTTGA
>CAZBRK010000076.1:0-1926 GCA_964494445.1 uncultured Pseudomonadales bacterium | reverse complement strand
CAAATGCTTCCTTTAATCGCTATAGCCGTTTTAGTTGTTCTTTACGTCATTTCCACATACAACTGGTTTCAAACCGCCAAAACTCGTCTTACCGCCAGTCTCCAAGAAATTGGTAATCAGCTCAAACGTCAAGCTAGTTTAATTCCTAACCTAGAAACCTCAGCCAAAACATATCTCAAACACGAGAAGGGCATCTACAAGGCCATTACTGATGCTAGAAAAAGCATCGACAAGGCTGTTGAGTCTGGTAAAGCAAGCTTAATTGACAAAGCTAGTGATCAAGTCGCTAAGCTTCTTCCTAAACTTCAGATTTTAGTTGAAAGTAATCCTGAAATGAAAGGGGAGAAAGTCATCTCCAAGTTAATGAACGAGTTAAAAGACACCTCAGACAAACTCATGTACGCTCGTCGTACATTAATCGATCTGTCTGCAGACTTTAATCGTCGTGTAGTCACCATCCCTTCTAGTTTTGTTGCCAAGCTTTTCAAGTTTGAGAAACAAAAAGGTCTTTCTACTCCTGCATCTGGAGCACATGTCGAGGTCTCTGCGACCGAAACCAAAGATCCTAAACTAACCCTCTAAACAAACATTCTCTCCTTAGTTTACCCAGTCTTTTTATGAGCTCTTTTCTCTGCTAAAATCCAATTATGGCTAAGAAACAAATTACTCAGGCAGATGTAGAAAAGATAGCTTCTCTGGCCAACCTTAAGGTTACTCCTCGAGAAAAAAAGCTTTTTTCTGAACAACTTACTCATAGTTTAGATGTTATTGATCAACTTCAAGAAATTAACACTAAGGGGATCAAGACTACCCATCAAGTTACTGGGCTAAAAAATGTTACTCGAGAAGACAAGATTGACGAAACCCGCATGCTTTCACAGAAAGAAGCTCTTTCTCAAGCCAAAAAAACTCACAAAGGCTTTTTTGTTGTTCCTGCAGTTATTCATAAATCATGACCAAAAAACTTCACCAACTTTCCATTAAGGAAATTCACCAGGGTCTAGAAAAAAAAGAGTTTACCGTTCAAGAACTACTTGAACATCTTCTTAAAAGAATTGACAAGTACAATCCGGACTTAAATATTTTTCTTACTATTAATCCCAATGCCATTAAACACGCGCAGGAAATAGATAAGCAAATTGCCAAAGAGGGGATTACCAAGCCTCTCCAGGGGATACCTGTTGCCATTAAAGACAACTTTCTCACTAAAGACCTAGTCACCACTGCCAGCTCCAAGCTATTAAAACGCTATTTACCTCAGTACGAGTCTACTGTTACTCAAAAACTTCGTGACGCTGGTGCCATCATCATCGGCAAGACCAACATGGATGCTTGGGCCCATGGTTCTAGTACAGAGTCTTCTGATTTTGGTTCAACTCTTAACCCTTGGGACAAGGGACGTCTTCCTGGTGGATCTTCTGGTGGTTCAACCGCTGCTGTTGCCGCTGAACTAGTTCCTGTTGCTATGGGAACCGAAACCGCTGGCTCAGTTCGTCAACCTGCTGCTTGGT
Organism: uncultured Pseudomonadales bacterium; assembly: GCA_964494445.1. GTDB lineage: Bacteria > Patescibacteriota > Microgenomatia > UBA1400 > MFAQ01 > CAZBRK01. Next base: position 415 of record CAZBRK010000076.1, on the reverse strand, counting down.
GTGGTGTTGTTGGTTTTAAACCCACCTATGGTCGTGTCAGTCGTTATGGTTGTATTGCCATGGCTTCCTCAACCGACTCTCCAGGCCCCATTACCCGTAATGTTCATGATGCTGCTTTAGTTACCTCAGTCATTGCTGGTCAAGACAAATACGACGCTACCACTTCTCCTTTACCAGTCAAAAAATACCACACTCAACTCAACCGTCAGGATCTAAAAGGAATTAAGGTTGGTTTGGTTAAAGAATATCTCATTGACGGCATGGACAAACAGGTCAAAAAACTTGTTCTTGATGCCGCTGAACACCTCAAGTCACTTGGGGCTCAGGTAGACGAGATTTCTCTTCTAGATCCTAAATACTCTATTAGTGTCTACACCATTATCCAACGTGCGGAAGTTAGTTCTAACTTGGCCCG
>CAZBRK010000075.1:0-1941 GCA_964494445.1 uncultured Pseudomonadales bacterium | reverse complement strand
ATCAACCTTTAGAAGCTGGTATGGTCTCCAAAGCAATCGAGACTGCTCAGTCTAAGGTAGAGTCTTTCCATTTTGATCAAAGAAAATCAGTCGTTGAGTACGACGACGTCATGAATAAGCAAAGGCATATTTTTTACAAGCGTCGTCAACAAATTCTTGATGAAGCAGAAGACAAGAAAGGATTAACCGCTTTTATTGACAACATTCTAAAGCAAGAAGTTGAGTCACTTTCTTCTCTATATGCCGCCGACGGTATTGATACTAAAGACTCAGACCGTTTAGTTAAGGATTTCCAAGCCATTCTTCCTCTTCATCCTACCTCTGCTGATAATCTGGAAAAGAAAATTGCTAATAAAGATACTAAGGATGTGGACAAGATGTTGCAAGACATTGTTTCTGAAGCCAGAAAACAACAAAACAAGACCTTGGGTGAAGACCATCTCAAGCAGGCTGAGAAGTTTGTTTCTCTCTCTACCTATGACGAACTCTGGATGAGACATCTAGACAACGTTGAAGGTTTGCGTGATGGTATTAGTTTGCGAGGTTATGCTCAAAAAGATCCTGTGGTTGAGTACAAAAAAGAAGCCTATGCTCTTTTTGAAACTTTATTAGGTCGTATTGATGATTTAATTGCTCGTCGCATTTTCCGAGTTCAGATTGCTACTCGTAGGCAACCAGTTACCGACATGGTCACCAACAAAAATGGTCAAAAACAAGAGGAAAAAAAGACTCCTTCTAAAAAAGGACTTAAAAAAGAAAGCAAAGAAAAATTAGGTCGCAATGATCCTTGTTGGTGTGGCAGTGGTAAGAAATGGAAGAAGTGTCACTATCCTCAACTTCCTCAATAGAACTCGTTTCCTTGACAAAGGTAGCCTATCTTCTCTACCATGAAGTTAATTGTTAATCAGTTAGAAAAATAATGGACAACAAAACAAATGGTGATATCGGTCTCAATATTGACCCTAATTTAACTACTCCTGCTTCCTCTCCTACTCCAGAGCCAGTAGATCCAAAACCAGTAGATTCAATTACTCCTCCAATAGCTCCAGTTACCCCAGAGCCTGTAATTCCTACTCCAGAGCCAATAGCTCCAGTTACTCCTCCAGTAACCCCAGAGCCAATAGCACCCGTAACTCCAGAACCAACCGCTCCAGTTACCCCTCCAGTAACTCCTTCTCCTTCAGTTGGAACAGAGACTCCTATAAAAGAGAATCCTCTCTCTGAGAATCCTGATGAGGTTAAGCCTGTTGGACAATAAAAGAGAATGACCCAGGTTATCTGGACAAAACATCTCCGTCAAAGAATTAAAGAACGTGGCATTGATTCTCGTGATCTAGACAAAACAATTCGTTTTCCTGACAAGGTCCTTACTAGTAAAAGTACTGGTTCCAAGAAACATGTTAAAGATATTCATGGTCAACAAATTACTGCCACTATAAAAAGAGACGGTAATGACTGGATTATTACTTCTGTGTGGCAAAAACCTAGTCGTCAAAGACAAACCCCTCCAACTCCCTCTTTAATAAGTAAATTTTTCTCTTTATTTTTTGATAGAAAATAGATCCTCTGTTCCTGTGCGTATTTCCCAGTATTCTTTACAGTTTAGTTGTTTAAATATTCCTTCTCTTTCCACCTCTATCTCCTTACACTCATTTACCGTTGCAATTACCCAGAAACCGGCAAACATAATTCCGAATGAAAGAATGGTTGCTCCGATTATTCTATAAATCATAAAGATGTCATCCACGATTACTTCTTTCCAACCCTTAAACAAGTTATAAAACCATTGTGAAAAAGAAACTAAAAAAGCTAATGTCAGTATCAGACTGACTATTACAGGCATACTCATACTTTCCATACTATCACATCTCCTTACCCTGCTTGATATACTTGCCTCATCATGAAATCAAAAAGAAAAATTGGTGGACATGTCTCAATTGC
>CAZBRK010000074.1:0-2083 GCA_964494445.1 uncultured Pseudomonadales bacterium | reverse complement strand
TTTTACTTGAGCAAGATGTCAGACTAAGACTGCGTCAACTTGATGCACCCGAACTTGAGTTCTGTGCTGGGGAAGAGTCTCAGGCTTTTCTTGAGGATCTGGTTAAAGGGGAGAGGGTGGTTATTAAAGAAAAAATTCTAGATCAAACAGGTCGGGCCATGGCTTTGGTTTATTTAAATGGAGATTTAATTAACCAAGCAGTTATCGAAGCCGGTTGGGGTAGATATCATCATGATCAGACTGTCGCCACCGATATTCTTAGAGAACTAGGTGATAAGGCCAAAGCAGACAAAATTGGACTCTATAGTCCCGAGTGTTATCAAACAGAAAACTTGGACAAACCAAAATGCAACATCAAGGGCAACATTGATCCGAGTAATAGTAGTAACAAGATATATCACTCACTAGGTTGTGTTCACTACGAAACGACAATTGTTGAGAAGGATAGGGGAGAAGAGTGGTTCTGTACTGAAGCGGAGGCTAAGAAAGCTGGCTATGTGAAATCAAAACGCTGTCCTTAAACCACAAAGTTAATTATCTTATTTTGTATATATATCACTTTCTTGTGTCCATCTTTAAGGTACTTACCTGCTCTTTGATCTGCTTGGCTTAACTTAACAGCTTCTTCTTCTTTAAGGCCTGGCTTTACTTCAAGTATTCCTCTGGTCTTGCCATTAACTTGGATTACTAAGTTAACAATCTCTTCTTTAAGATATTTTTCTTCTGTCTTGGGCCACTCTTTTTGGTGAATCGAGAACTCGTTGCCCATCTTACTCCACATCTCTTCAGTCATAAAGGGAGCAAAAGGAGCTAGGATGAGGAGGAACTTTTCCCAGACTTGTTTAGATATCTTTTCTTCTTTCTTTAGGAAGTTAACCAGCTCCATCATGAAAGCAATGGCGGTGTTAAAACCTAGTTCCTCAATATCTTTCTCAACCTTCTTTATTGTCTTGTTTATCCACTTCTCTTGTTCTTCTGCTTGGTAGCTATCGTCTACTTTTTCAAACAGTTTCCAGATTCTGTTAATAAATCTGAAGATACCCTTTTCATCATTGGTGCTCCAGGACTTGGCTTGTTCTAATGGTCCCATGAACATTTCATACAGACGTAGAGTATCACCACCATACCTATCCATCACCTCGGTTGGATTAACAATGTTGTCCCATCTCTTACTCATCTTCTTGTTGTCTTCTCCGAGAATTAGTCCTTGATGGCGGTGAACCATAAAAGGTTCGTCAAACTTAATGTATCCAGTGTCATGTAGAACCTTAGTGAAGAAGCGGGAATAAAGTAGATGACCATTAACATGCTCTGGTCCACCTAAGTAGAAATCAATTGGCATCCATGTTTCTATCGCTTCCTTGCTAGCAAAAGCTTTATCATTCTTAGGGTCTAAGTAACGGAAGTAGTACCAACTTGAACACATGAAGGTGTCTAGCGTGTCTGTCTCTCTTCTCCAACCTTTGCCATATTTTTCTTCTACTCCTTCTTGAAATTCTTTTGAGTCAGCAATTGGTGGTCGGCCGGTTGGGTGGAAATCGACGTCATCGGGAAGTTTAATTGGTAGATCATCCATGTTTGCTGGATGAGGCTTGCCTTCAGGGTCATAAACGATAGGGATAGGTGCTCCCCAGAATCTTTGTCGGGAGATTGACCAGTCCCTCAGCTTATATATCGTCTTTCCTTTTGCCACTCCCTTATCTTCCAGAATCTTGATTACCTTCTCCTTATCTTCAGGGTAGCTCAAGCCTTCAAAAAGTTCTGAGTTAATCAGCTTGCCATCTCCTTCATAAACACCATCTTTTTCTTTACTTTCAATCACTTGTTTCACTTCCAGTTTATGTTTCTTAGCAAAAGCAAAATCTCTTTCGTCGTGAGCTGGTACTGCCATGATTGAACCAGTGCCGTAAGAGATCAGTACATAATCGGCTATGAAGATTGGCATCTCTTCTCCGTTGGCTGGGTTAATGGCCTTGACTTCTTTTAACTCTACCCCCGTCTTATCTTTCTCTTGTTGTTGTCTTTCTAGCTCAGTTTTTAGACTGGCTTCTTTTACATACTTTTCTACTTCACCATAGTTTTC
>CAZBRK010000073.1:0-2148 GCA_964494445.1 uncultured Pseudomonadales bacterium | reverse complement strand
CCTGATGCAGGTATTTTGAGTCTATCTGGAGTAATTGCCTTTGGTGGTGGACTATTGATGGCCATCTTAGGAATTATCTTAGCTTTGTAATGAAAGTTGGAATTATCGGGGCGGGTTTCAGTGGTTTAGCGGCGGCGGTGGATTTGGTGGATAAAGGGATTGAAGTGATGATCTGGGAAAAAGAAAAAAGTGTTGGAGGACTAGGAGGTGGATTTAAAGAAAAAGGGTGGAAGTGGAGTTTGGATCGTTATTATCATCATATTTTTTCTGGAGACAAGGAAGTAATAGGAATGGCTAATAAGGTGGGGGCTGGTTTGATGTGGGGTCTGCCAAAAAGTAATAGTTGGATTGATGATAAAGAATGGCAACTAGACAGTCCTGTCTCGGTGTTAAAATTTCAACCAATGGGTTTATGGGGAAGATTGAGAATGGGGACTGGGTTGGCGATTTTGAAAATAATTGTTAATGGAGAGTGGTTAGAAAAGTATAAAGTTGTCAACGTCTTGCCCTGGTTAATTGGTAAAGAAGGATACGAGAAAATATGGGAGAGAATGTTGATGGCTAAGTTTGGTAAATATATTGATCGGGTAAGTATGTCTTGGTTCTGGGCAAGAGTAGCTAAAAGAACACAAAAATTAGGGTATTTTGAAGGGGGGTTTGATAGTTTGGCTGGAAAAATGGCAGATTATGTTAAGAATTTGAAAGGAGAAATAAGGTTGGGTGAAGGAGTGGAGAAAGTTGAAAAGAGCGGTAAGGGATGGAAGATAAATGGGGAGAAAGTAGATGCAGTGTTGGTTACAACACCGGCGCCAGTAGCAAAAAAATGGTGGAAAGAGATTCGAATACCAAAGATTGATTACTTGTGGGGACAAACTCTAATCTTAGAGATGGATAAAAGTGTAATTGATGGTTACTGGTTAAATGTGCTGGAGAAAGAGTGGCCTTTTTTGGTGTTGGTAGAGCAGACTAATTTTATTAACAAGAAATATTATGGTGATAAATATATAGTGTATTTAGGAAATTATTTAGAAAATGATGATAAGAAGTTGAAAATGAGTGATAATGAATTACTGGATTTGTATTTGCCGTATATTAAAAAAATAAATCCTAAGTTTAAAAAGACTTGGATTAAACGTAAATGGAGATTTCAAAACAATTATGCCCAACCGGTGTTTCCGGTGAATTATTCTAAGCAACTACCCAATATTAAAACTAAAACACCGGGTGTGTATATGGCTAATATGAACATGGTTTATCCATGGGACAGAGGAGTAAATTACGCAGTAGAGTTAGGACGGAAAGCGGCTAAGATAATTTTAAAGTCATCATGAAATGGAAAAGTAAAATACTTAAACTATCTCCCTTACTATTAATTTTTTTGCTTTTATCTATTGATATAAATAGACCACCAGAGTTTGTTGAGATTGTACTATTACTTACTCCTTTATTATTTATATTGACGACTTATTTATTTGGTGATAAATCTAAGCACCGACTCCCTAAGAATAAATTTCAAATACTTACCCTATTGTTCTTGCTCCAACTTTTTGTTTTTGTTATGTCAACATTTTTTACTACCAATGTAATTCAAAGTACTTATAGTCTTATGCGCTGGGTGGCTATTATAACCACACTAATAGTTTTATCTAAGCATACTGGTCGATCCACAGCAAAGATACTGTCGGTTTATATTCAATTATTGGGAACGGTTTATAGTTTAGTATTTTTGGCTACCTTGATACTTAAAATTACTCCCCCCAGCTATTTAAATACAATTAAACTTGCTGGAGAACATCATCAGTTAGCTAGCCTTCTAGTTATTTCTATTCCCTTGATTTTCTCAAACCTACTAGCTAAAAAGGCCGATAAAAATGTCACCATGTTTTCTAAAGTTGCCCTGGCTATAAATTTGGTTGCTTTAACTTTTACTTTTGCCAGGGGGGCTTGGTTGACTTTAATATTTATCCCCCCACTCTTCTTGTTGGTTAGAAAAAAACCCATCTCTTATTTAAGTAGACACAAATTGGCAATTGCCTTGACCTCTCTTTTGGTTGTGATTGTAGTATTTCTTGGGTTAGTTAATGATTTCCAAGGTTATGACAACGGACACCGTGTAACCAGAAATTTTACCAACTTGCACCAGCAATC
>CAZBRK010000072.1:0-2187 GCA_964494445.1 uncultured Pseudomonadales bacterium | reverse complement strand
AATATTTTCTTGAAGAACTTTATAATTAAGACTGAAGTAGCATCCAAGTAGCATATTCTCCAAAAGACATACGATTTGGGCTTTTATCACTTGATTTGTGTATATTCTTAAAATAAGGAACCAACGTACCATCTTTATAACTCGCCAATATTTTAGGATGAATGTAGTATTCTTTGCAAACCGCAACAGTATTACCTAAATTATCAGCCACTTCTTCAATTACTCGAGACACAACTTCTTTTGCCTCCTCTTCAGATCCAGGAATGCCAAAATTATAGAGTGCCGTTCCAGCAATAGTGGTACCTCCCCAAGTTCTAAAGTCCTTAGCCGACATAGCCTCACCAGCAATAGCATGCAAATACTCATTCACATCTTGTGAATCAACCGTACACTTATTCTTATCTTCATCCAGATATTGAAATATCTTATATCCCGGTAACTCAATACACTTCTTAACCGTCTTAGCTACTCGAGGATGACTAACGTCCAATTCATGATAGACCCCACTCTTACCTTTAAAATGAAACTTAACGGTATTTCCTTTTACTTCCACATGTTTACTTCTCAACGTTGTCAGTCCATGCGAATCATTCTCTTTTTCATACGACTTGTTCCCCACTCTAATAAAAGTATTCTCTAAAAGCCATACCACCGTTGCTAGAATTCGTTTTCTAGTTAGTTCTTCTTGCATTATGTGTCTATAAACTGTTCTCCTCAGTTTTGGCAATACTTCACCAAAACGAATCATGTTATCAAATTTATTTTGCTGTTGCTCCGCTATCCAATCAGGGTTATAGACATACTGCTTCCGTCCCTTATCGTCATACCCAATGGCTTGAATGTGCCCATCATCACTCGGGCAAATCCTCACATCATTCCACGCAGGTGGAATTACCAGCTTTTTTACCTTCTCTATTTCTTCTGGCTTTAGTGGGTTACCGCTTTTGTTGGAATACTGAAACCCTCTTCCCACCTTCTTTCTCGTCCACGTCAATCCGCTATCGCTTACATACCGAACTCCATTTTCATTTTTACTCATGCATTCAATTATGTCATAAATCAGGAAGTTCTTCGTGGAATTCGATTCAGCAACAAGTTCGTGCAAGATTTCTTGACCTTACGCCAAGAAGTGAAGTTTTATAATCATAATAAAATATTATTTCGGACAGTTCTACTACACCATTACCTAGTCTCTTAAACTTCATGATACAATCTAATTCAACTATGGATAACTTTAATCTTCGACCCTATATTAAACCGCTCTCCATCTTCATCTTGATTTTTATTTTACTAACTAGTTCCTTTAGAATAGTATCCGCCGGAACAGTAAAAGTAGTTACCCGATTTGGAAAAGTGACTGGAAGAATGCTCAATCCTGGAGCTCATTTCATATTACCGTTAGCAGAAACAACCATCACTTATAATACAAAAAAGGTCACTTACGAAGCCTCAAATCAACCAAAAAACTCAAGAGCTACATATACCGACATGTCTGTGGACACAACCACAAAAGACGGCCAACAAATAGAGTTAAACTACACAGTTAGATTCTCAATTGAACCCAAAAGAGCAGGCTGGATTGCAAATAATATTGGAATTGAATTAGATGTGGTTGAGAAAATCGTAAAAACAGACACAAGAATTCATGCCAGAAACATTGCCCGAGGATTTAATGCAGCCGATCTGTACACCGGAAACATTGCTGAAATGCAAAAAGCTGTTGAAGATTTCTTAAGACCAATTTTTAAAGAAAACGGACTCTTACTAGATGAATTTGGTGTACGAGGAATCACTTTTACCGATGATTACATAAGCGCAATTGAGGCTAAACAAATTGAAAAAGAAAGAGTAATTACAGAAGAAAACATTGCCAGGCAGGAAGATTTTAGAAAAGAAGCCAGAATAATAAAAGCTCAAGGAGAGGCCGAAGAGCAAAGGCTCCAAAGACAAACTTTAAACGATGCTTTGCTAATGAAAATGTGGATCGAAAAATGGAATGGTAATGTTCCAGACGTAATGGCCGGCGATCAAGGAAACATGCTATTTCAAATTCCCAGACCCTAAACACCATCTCTAAAAAATCACTGATCAAGCTTTAATTCCTCCCCTTGTCTAAAATCAAGAATGTTTGTAATAATAGTAAAATACTTCAATGAGAACTCCAAAATCTAAAGTAATTAAACACTT
>CAZBRK010000071.1:0-2201 GCA_964494445.1 uncultured Pseudomonadales bacterium | reverse complement strand
GACAACACCGACTGATAGTCTTTTGCCTTCGCCACCTCACCTCCATAAAAATCAGCTTCTTTATTTAAAACCGCTTGCAAACCAGCCAAGATCTCTTTTTGTTCTTCCAACTCTATTTTATCTCTCTCTAAATTCCCAATCTCACCTGACAACTGCAAAATAATCTGTCTATCTCTCTCATTTGCTTCATTCCGATAAGCCATCTCTCTAGTTGTCTCTCCTGTTCCCATCGAAGATAAAAGCTGACTTAAAAAAGAAGTACTCCTTAATCTCTTGTAATATTCCCGTGTTTTTTCTGCCAATATCAAATACTGTTCTGATAACAAATCCTCTCTTTCTTCAATCTCCACTCCAATCTCTACCTGCCTCGCTTTAGCCTGATCAATCTGATACTGAAACCCACTAATCTTTTTTATCAAACTATTCAATTCTTCTTCCAAAGGAGCTGTCGCATTTCGAGACGCCTGCAAATCTTCTGACAACTTACCAATCTCTCTCCCTAAACACTCTAAATACACTCCACTATTGCTCTCAAGTTGTGTGCAGTCTTCTGCCCATACTCCACTCACCCCACTCACTGCCACCACAAACAACAAAGATAATACAAACAGAACCCAAGTTTTTAGCCTTTCTTTCATCCAATATAGTTTACCTTGTTTTGTCATCTCTTATCTCATGTTAAAATCAACACAACCATGAAACTCATAAAGTTAATATTTTCCTTCTCTCTCACCCTCTCCCTCATTTTTCTACACCCCCTCCCCACTCACGCTGCACCCAACAAACCAGAAGGGGCTTGTGGCGAGGGTTTTGTCAACACCGCTCTCGGTTGTATCTCTACTGACGTTGATGATGGCGGTTTCATTAACAGTATTCTTCAATTAGCCATAGGTCTTGGTGGTATTATCGCTCTCCTTCTCATACTTGGTGGTGTCTTTATCATCACTACCTCTGCTGGTAATCCTGACAAACTTAATCAAGGCAAAGAACTCATCACTTCAGCTGTCTCTGGACTCCTATTTATCATCCTCTCTATCTTCCTTCTTAATCTAATCGGTGTCCAAATTTTATCCATTCCTGGATTTTAAAGTAGAATAGGTCTATGAATACAACACCCACATCTAAAACTGTCATGGAAACACTCATCCCCATCAGCGAAAATCTTAATCTTGAAATTGAACCAGGAGATTCAATCTCTGATCTTCTCACTGGTGGTGGTTTTAATCTCATCGATTTCATATTCTTAATTGCCGGCCTAGTCTTCTTCTTTAATATCATCATTGCCGGTTGGGAATACCTTTTCTCTGGTGGTGATATCCAAAAAGCAACATCTGCCGGTAATCGTATCTTAAACAGTTTTGTTGGCATAATCATTGTCGCCGCCAGCTTCCTCATCGTTCGCCTCATCTCTTCTATGATCGGTTTAAAAGATATTATTTAATCACCGCATATTAACCGCAGTTTTACCGCAACCATCAATAATATTGTAGAATCAATCTTTGTTATTCATTTATTAATCAACAAAAAATGACACCGCCACTAAAACATGTTGCCATCATCATGGACGGAAATCGTCGTTGGGCCAAGAATAAAAATCTAGAATCTAGCCAAGGCCATGCCCACGCAGCCAACCACGCCATTGAACCTTTAATTGAAGAGTGTCTTAAACAAAAAATACCTTACGTTACCTTCTGGGCTTTTTCTACTGAAAACTGGAAAAGAGACAAAAAAGAACTTTCTGAACTTTTTAGCATCTTCCGTTCTGGACTTATAAACATGGCTCAAAAATTCACCGATCAAGGAGTTCGTCTCAAAATTTTAGGTGACATCAACCGTTTCCCTCAAGACATCGCTCAAAAAACACTTGATCTAGTTAACAAAACTAAAGGCAACACCAACATTACTGCTTCTTTTGCCCTCAACTACGGCGGTCGAGACGAAATCCTTAGAACCGTTAAAAAAATTCTTAAAAAAGGTATTGATCCAAAAAAACTTGACGAAAAACTTTTCTCTTCTTTTCTTGATACTTCTGATATCCCCGATCCTGACTTAATCATCCGCACCGGCGGAGAACAAAGACTCTCTGGATATCTCCCTTGGCAATCAGTTTATGCCGAAATCTGCTTCACCGACACACTTTTCCCCGACTTCACTCCTGAAAAACTTCGCTTAGCTTTAAAAGATTTCTCCCAAAGAGACCG
>CAZBRK010000070.1:0-2224 GCA_964494445.1 uncultured Pseudomonadales bacterium | reverse complement strand
AAGTAAGGTTTAGAGATTTCTTTTTTCCAGCCCAAGAGAACCATTGGCATTATGGGAATAATATATCTAGAAATGTCTCGATGGGATACGAATAGAGTGGTAATAAAGAATAGGCCCGCGAAAATAGCTGGTAATTTTTTATCACTCCTCCATAGTTTTAAGATTCCTAAACCATAAATCAGCCAGATCCAGATAATGTCTTCTAGCCAAAAATCTCCTACCCAAACTTGACCTTTAGAAAAGATAGAGAAGGGGGGAAAGAAAAGATGGAAATTATCACCACTACTGAAGTAAGCCCAGAAGTTTCCTGTTCTTAGATAATAAAAACCAAATACAGCCAACACGGTTAAAGGAATAAGACTTGTCTTTAGTAGATTAAGACAGGCATTTTTAAGATTTGTTTTTTTATTTATCAACTTTATTAATTCGTAGATACCGTAAGCTGCAAATAAAAGAATAGCCGGACTTTTAGTTGCCTGAGCTAGTGCCCCCCAAATACCCGCTGGTAAATACTTCTTTTTCTTATAACTAATCAAAGACAACAATACAAAACTCAGAAACCAAGGTTCTGGTGAACCCACACTTCTTAAGGCTAACCATCTGGCTGGCAGGATGAGACTGGTTAAGCCAATAGCTAAAGCCTGTTGCTTACTTGCTCCAAATGTTTTTAAGAACTCAACCAACACCCAGTAGAACACGACTAGACCGAGCATTGAAACCAGTAGCATTGCCCAAGGTCCGGGCAAGAAGAAATCAGCTAGCGCAATCATGGCGGGGTATAGAGGCCAGTGGGCGGGGTAATACTCTAAAGGTAGGGGATTGGAGAAAGTTCTTCCAATCAAACTCTTGTCATAAAAAGTCTTGGCGATGATTAAATAGTTTGGTCCGTCAAAGTTGCTCCACAGTACTTGTACTCCAGCAGAGAAGTCGATTCCCCAGAAATTAATCTTTAAGGCAAAAGGTAGCCAGGCAATAGCTACTATTAGTAAAGCTAAGACAGGTAGAAAGAATCTCATTTTTTTCCAACTCATTAACTTTAATATACCTTATTCTCGTCTACTCTTGCTTTTCCACTCCTACATAATGCTATACTTGGCTTTATGAAAAAGCTTAAGGAAATCTCTCTCTTCCTCCCCGCTTACAACGAACAAGAAGTCATCGCTGACACTATCTCCAATGCTGATAAAATTCTAAAAAAGATTGCTGATAAGTATGAAATCTTGGTAGTTAATGACGGTTCCAAGGACAATACCGCCAAGGTTGTTAACGCCATTTCAAAAAAGAACAAAAATGTTCGCATGATCACTCACAATCCAAATCGTGGTTATGGTGGTGCCATCAAGACCGGTCTTTATAAGAGTAAATATGAGCTAATCTCCTTTATTGATGCTGATGGACAATTTGATTTTGCTGAGATCAGTAAGTTTCTTCCTTATATAGAAGATAATGACTTAATCATTGGCTATCGTCAAGATAGGGCAGATCCTTTTATTAGAAAATTCACTGCTTACTTACTCAAACTTTGGAACTTGTTCTGGTTCCGTTTCTGGGTCAAGGACACTGACTGTGGTTTTAAAGTTGTTCATCGTCGTGTAGTTAAAGGTATTAAACCTTTAGTGACTGAGTCTGCCATTACCGAAACAGAGTTTCTCATCCGGGCCAAACGTGCCGGTTTCAAATTTAGACAAATCCCTGTTAGCCACTATCCCCGCACTTTAGGTCAATCGACCGGTGGAGATCCGAGGGTCATTTTTAAAGCCATCAAGGAATCCCTTGTTCTTTGGAAAGCCTTGATGTTTAACCGATGAGTTACTGGAAAAAAATCAAGCAGTTTTTTAACCAAAATCGTCTTGAGTGCATCGCTCTCATTTTTATAGTCCTCCTGGCTTTAGTTTTACGTCTTTACCGTATTGAAGGGTACATGACCTTCTTAGGTGATGAAGGTAGAGATGTCCGTGTTGTTCGCAACATTCTCCGTGGTGATCCCGCTTTCATTGGTCCTCAGACCAGTATCGGTGGAATGTACTTAGGACCCCTTTACTACTACATGATGGCTCCTGCTCTACTTCTTTCAGGTCTTAACCCTGTTGGTCCGGCTATCATGGTAGCTCTTCTCTCTGTCGTCACCATTGTCCTTACTTGGTACTTTGGTCGTCACTGGTTTGGTTCTTTAACTGGTATTCTCGCCGCTTTCCTTTTTAGTATCTCTCCTGTTTCCATTATC
>CAZBRK010000069.1:0-2241 GCA_964494445.1 uncultured Pseudomonadales bacterium | reverse complement strand
AAAATGGGTAAACTGAAGTTAAACCAAGAGATCTTGCCTTTAGTGGCTCGTAGAACCCAAGCAAAAAGAAGAGAAAACTCGATCATGTGAGCTGATTTCTTGAAAATAAAGTCAAGAACATCAATTTTGTTATTGGGCAAATCAGGCATGCTGGAAAAGAAAAATATGACTCCCATCCACAAAACCACTGGTAACCAAGCTGAAATTTTTTTGAGCATAAATGATATTTTACATCTTTAAGAGAATTTATACCCAAGACAAAGAAAAAAAACTATTTCAGCTTACGACTAGATGGACATCTAATTGCCAAACATTTTTAACCAGTGACAGTTTGTCACGGTTTCACTTTCAGTTGACTACAATTTGTAGTCAACCCATTTCTTTTATTTTCAAATGACTACAATTTGTAGCCACTTCACTCCTTTCTTTTTCAATTGTCCCAATTTTTGAGACACTTCACTTTCTTCTTTTTCAGTTGTACGATTTTTTCGTACACCTGATTGCCTTTTTAAACCGTACGATTCTTTCGTACACTTGATTGTCTTATTTTCTACCCTTAGGAAACTTAGATTTGGATAGGAAAAGAGAGGTTGAGAACAGAAAAAGACCTCCTCCAAACACTAGTAAAGGAGGGAAAAATGATCTTGTTTTAGAGGATGAAGTAGCCAAAACAGATCCTGAGGCTGGAGAGGCAGAATTTGAACCCAGAAAAATTGAGTGCAAGCGATTAATTAATGGGGTTGATGGAGCCGTGAGAGAAAGGGTGGTAGTAGTCTCCGGTTCTACTGTTGTAGGTGTCGAAGTAGTAGTAGTAGAAGTGGGTTCAGAAGTAGTAGTGGGAGTAGAGGTAGAAGCTATGTCGGTAGGAGAAGGAGAAGGAAAGTTGATTCGCAATGAAATAGGAGTAGTCCAGTCAGCTGAAGAATCAGCAGAACTGGTGTAGCGACCTAACTTAAAAAAATATTCTCCAGAAGAAAATCCCTCGATTTCCCCACCATCATCAATTACCGCTTGCAACTGACCAGACCAAGTCCCTTCTGGTGAGGTAGTAATGCTAAATAGCTGAGATTTGTCAGTAGGATTGGAAACCCATTCCCCTAAGTTACTCAAAGTAAAACCAAAACAATGATCAGACTTATGACAAGAGTCGGAATTAAGGGGAGAAAAAACACCTTGAAGAAAATATGTTTTATTACGATAGTGATATGTTTCACCAGAAAAAGAAGCGGTATATGAAAAAGACTGGATACTATCAATCTCCTTTGGTACTCCTTCTACGATCAAACTATACCCAGCAAAAACAGAAAAAGAGAACAAAAAAAAGAATGATACAAACAATAAAACACTGACAGGCCTCACAAATTCAGTTTAGCAAAAAGAAAAATTAATTATAGATTTTGGCTTGAATTATTGTCCAACCAGCATAATGGTCATTCAGAGGAACTTTCATTGCTCCAGAGTAAGCAGGATCGTTAATTCTAAAACTATCTCCATCAACTGACCTTAGTACAACCCAGTGATCTGAATAATGGTCTGGGTATGTTCCACCATTGTTAGAAAGACCAACAATGATGCTTTTTCCTAAATTTAATTCATCTCTAAGTTCTTGAATAGAAATTTCTTGGTTATTAATGATTGGTCGTTTTGAGGCAGGATGCCCATTGGCAGCAGGGCCTGGGTTATTAAAATTAGCTGTTCCTAAATCAAAATTTGAGGCATTAGTGGCAACATCCGAAGGTAAAAGTGAACCTCCATAATGAGAAACCACCATCGTATATGAGGTAACTAAACAACCAATTCTGGCTAAAGTACATTTACCTCCTCGGCAATCACCAATATCATTATTAACCAATGTTGTACCCCATTGTTCGTCTCTTTGATTGAAATATTTTCCCCAATCGTCAGATAATTCTTGATGAGGAAGAAGAGAGACACCTACAGATTCAGCATATCCAGCAAGTGAAGACAATTGTGCGCGAGCTTGAGCAAGTAAGCTCTGATACTCTTTTTCACTATTTTTAGTAACATTCAATAAATCTTGCTTTTGAACTTTTTGGGTACTTAAGGCCCATCTTTGTGCCTCTAACCCAGCCATCAACTTCTCAACCTCTGCCTGCTTTTCTTCCTTTAGTTGTTTTTGATTGTCATAGTCTCCTCTGGCTTTTTCCAGCTCAACTAATATCAGATGGTCTCTGGCTTTAACTACGTTTAAGTACCTGGCTTTCTCTAAAAATTCACCAA
>CAZBRK010000068.1:0-2386 GCA_964494445.1 uncultured Pseudomonadales bacterium | reverse complement strand
TACCTCCTCACTCATTACTGGTTACCCTTAGTAGGCAATCGTGAGTGGCTCATGCGCCTACCTGGTATTTTAGTGGGTACCGCTACGATTCCCGCTCTTTACTATCTTTTGACTCAACTACAAATCAAAAAAGACAAGTCCAAGTTTACTTTGGCTCACCTAGCCGCCTTACTTTTGGCTATCAACCCTCTCCATGTTTACTACTCTCAAGAGCTTCGTATGTACGCCCTCTCGGCTCTCATTAGTGTTCTAACTTGGAAATTCTTTCTTTCTTGGATCAAGAAACCTCAGAAGAAAAAAGCTTTCTTTTTCATTCTTACCACCCTTCTCAATCTGTTTACCTTTTATGGCACTTTCTTTAACTTGGCCGCTCAGTGGGTATATCTTCTCTTCACTCAACGTAAACGAATTAAGTCTTTCTTTCTCAGCAATCTTTTTATCCTTCTTGGTTTTATACCCTGGTTGCCAACCTTCTGGACTCAGCTTCAGAATGGGGGATACATAAAAGATAATCTTCCGGGCTGGGCTTCTCTTTCTGGTGATTTTTCTCTCAAGTCTTTCTTACTTATTCCTACCAAGTTCACTCTTGGTCGTATTTCTCTTTCTCCTCAGTCAATTTATTATGCCGCCATTTTTCTGATTGTTATTTACCTCGGACTTCTCTTCTTCCTAGCTTTAAAAACCAAAGCTTCCAAACCATTCTTTTACTGGCTTATTGTTCCTTTAATACTGGCTGCCATTTTTAGTCTCAAGACACCCATGATGGGTTACTGGCGCTACATCTTCCTCCTACCAGCCTTTTGTACTCTAATTGCTTTTGGTCTAGCTTCTTTACCTTCTAAGGCTCGTTACTTAAACATTACTTTTGTTGTTGCTGTTTTTCTTCTCTCCAATCTATATTTCTGGTTTCAACCTACTTTTCATCGTGAAGACTGGCGTTCTGCTGCTGAGATGATTCAACAATCAGACTCTTTAGTTATTCTTAATTTCCCCGACGCTTTTGCTCCTTTTAAGTTTTATCTTCCAGATCAACCTTATTTTTCTACTCAAGACACTCTGGGTCATCTTCGTAATCTGGACGAGTCTTTACCTGTGGCCATATACAACTATGATCATATCTTTGTCTTTGACTACCTCTCTGATCTGACAGATCCGCAGAGACAAACTTTGCTTTGGTTAGACCAAGCCGGACTAAAACTAGTTGACACCCACTCATTTAATCAACTAGGCTTTGTCTATGAGTACCAAACTCCGTAAATTAACCTTTCCTTTAGGAGCCATTCTGTTTCACCTCCTCTTGGTCTTGTGGCAAGGATATTTTTTATCCACTGAATTCACTCTTTATCCCTATCTATCTCAAGGTGGTCTAAAACCATACTCCAATATTATTGATCAACACTTACCTGCTCTTTTTTTTGGTCCGTTTACTTTACCGGCTTGGTTGACCGTCAATCCTCAACCCCTCCTGTTTTTATTCTTGCTAGTTCTTGCTCTGACAGACTTATTTTTCTACTTCTATCTTATTAGAACCAAGTGTCGTCATCGTCGCCGTCTTCTTTCTCTCTTTATCCTTGCTTCCCTTTTCTTTTCTGGTAATGTTCTTTGGATAGAGACGTTTGTAGTTTTCTTTCTTAGTATCATCTTAAATTTGAGCTTTTCAAAAAAACCTCTTTCTCTTCTCTCCATGGGTTTTATTTTTTCAATCGCTTTATTTCTTCGCCCCACTCTACTACCCGCTTTTATAGTCCTGTTCTTCTTACTCAAAATTAAACCGGATCGTTACTTCTTCACCGGCTTGTTTCTTCCACCCCTAATCACTCTTCTATATCTCCTTCGTTTTAATCTACTTGAACCATTCTTAAACATCTTCTTTACCTTTAATACTTCTGTCTATGCTTCTCAAGCCGCCAGACTGCCGTCTTTTCGTGAGTTAATCTATGTTCTAGGATTTCTCTTCACTCTTCTCATTAAACGTTGGAAGAACTCGGATAGAATCTTAACCTACTTACTAATCTTATTTTCTCTACTACCCCTTTATCCTCGTTTTGAGTTAATTCATTTTTTACCCACCATCTTTCTCTCTTGCTATCTTCTTTCTCGTCACCGTCGTCCCATTAATATGGTTTCATACCTTCTCCTTCTCTTTTTCCTTTTTGCTGTTGTCTACAAAGCTGATAAATATGATTACGGAAACTTCTATCTCACCCCAGAGGTCAAGATGGTTGCTGAAGCAGTAGAAGACTTTCCCGGTGAACAGGTCTATGTTCTTGGTGGTTCAGACTTAATCTACCCCCTGTCTCATCGTTACCCCACATCATATCTTTATCTACCTTCCTTACCTTGGTACTTAGAAAATCCTCGTTTCAATGACTTGCAACTCTCTGCT
>CAZBRK010000067.1:0-2414 GCA_964494445.1 uncultured Pseudomonadales bacterium | reverse complement strand
TCTTATTTATGGCCCTTAAACTAAAGGAACTAACCAGTAATAAAAAATTCTTCCTCGGAATACTTTTTCTCCTAGTTATTCTCGTTGCCTACATCATTCTCCAACTCAAATCTTCTTCTATTCCCACCACCCCACCTCTTTCTGTTTCTCCCCCCTCTCCTCCCACCCCCAATCCTCAACTAGTTATTTCCCAACAAAAACTAAACTTCACCTGGGAAACTTCTTTACCAGCAGATACCCCTATCCAATTACCTTTCTACACCATCACCCAACCACTTCTTAACTCCACCACCATTCCTAATATTTCTAACTACTTCAACTTCTTCCCCCAACACCAAATTAACACTGAAACCACAGACTCTCTTTGGGTCAACAACAACCTTTCCCTTTTTATCTCCCCCTCCCAACAACTCCTCACCTACAACAACGCCAATCCAGAGCCTAACCTTCCTTCTCCAAACCAACAAACACTCATCTCTCAATCCGACAAAATTATCTCTCAAATATTTCCCAATTCCAACTTCAAAATCAATCCTCTAAATACCACCGAAACGTCAGATTTATTTTCCATCCTCAACTACTCACAAACCATTAACGACTACTTCATCGTCACTCCCACCACTTCTAATTCTATTCTCACCCTCATCCTCAACAACCAACTCCAAATCCAGTACCTGGAAATTCTTGGTGGCTATCAACAAACCACCACCTCAGAGAACTTCTCCATCATCAACACTCAATCACAACTAGAAACCATTGCCCCTTCCACCGCCATCCGTCTCCACACCAGTAACTACATCAACCAAGAATCATCCATTGACCAATCTTCTATCATCAACTTTACCGTCAAAGAAATCTCCCTCATCTACTACCAACCCGAATCCTCCGACATCCTTCACCCTTCATTCCTTCTTCAAGGAAATCTTAAAACCAGCACAACTAATCTAGAAAACGCCAACTTCATTGTTCCCGCTCAAACCAACTAATCCTGCATTCGAATCGGCATCACTACTTGAACAAAACTCTCCCCCTCTACTTTAAACACTCCTGGCTTTAAACCTTCTACCAACTCCAGTATCACCTCATCACTACTCATCACTCCCAAATAATCAACGATATATCTCGCATTAAACGCAATTACCATTCCTTCTCCTTCAACCTTCCCTTCCAACTTTGTCTGACTTCCACCAGTCTGTCCACTTTCCGCTTCTACCACCATCCCATCTTTCTCAACTTTAAACTTCACAATATTTGATCCTTCTCTGGCAAACAAACTAGCTCTTTTAACCGCCTCTAATAGCTCCTCCCGCCTTATCACTACCTTAGTCTTACACTCACCCGGCATGATCTGCTCATAGGCCGGAAAATTGCCTGCAATCAACCGACTCACCATCTCTACATCTTCCACTCTAAACATCACCTGCTGATTATCTTCATCAAAACCCACCTCAACCTTCTTCACCCCCTCTTCATCCACTACCCTAGCTAACTCCTGCAAAGCTCTCGCTGGCAAAATCAACTTCTTTTTCTTCTTCACCTCTCCTCCTACTTCCTTTATCTCATCCATTCCCAAACGATATCCATCAGTAGCAATTAACTTTACTTCCTTATCCTCAAAACTCCATAACACTCCTGACAACACCGGTCGCGTATCATCTCTTGCCGCCGACACAGTCACCCTATTTACACACTCCTTCAAACTACTAGCCGGCAAAGACAACTCCAATTTCTTCACCTTTGGCAAACTGGGAAACTCATCTGCTCCCTGTCCCACAATCTCCGCCTTCACTCCTCCACTCTCAATTCTCAGTATCTGTTTCTCTTCTGTCAAATCAACCGGCCCCATTTCCAAACCACTTACCAAGTCCAAAAACAATCTTGCGGGCACTACCATTTCCCCCTCTTTACTCACCTTAGCTCCCAACACTATCCTAAAACTAATCTCCAAATCAGTCGCCATTATCACCAAGTTTCCTTTTTCAGCCTTCAACAACACTCCAGACAACACCGGCAACTGTGATCTTGTCGAAACCGCCTTAATCGCTATTCCTAATCCTTTTCTTAAATTTTCAGCTAAAACAGTTACTTTCATTTTTCTTTCTTTTAAATATATTAATTTTTTTCTTCTCTGATTTAAGTCGCTTCTCTCTTAATAAGTTAGTCATCCACACTGATATTTCTTCTGAAGTATCTTCATCTGAAGGTATATCTTCAAGACCTACCTTTCTCATACTCTCTAAACATCTTTCCTCTCTTATTTTGTAACAAGTAGAGATGTAAACACATTCTATATCAAATATTGGACATTGTTCTTTCATTTTTATTGTTTTTTTATCCTCTTTCTTCTCTAATATATATTTATATATTAATGTAGTAGTAATTATAGTTGATGTAGATATGTTTATACTCGGCAC
>CAZBRK010000066.1:0-2418 GCA_964494445.1 uncultured Pseudomonadales bacterium | reverse complement strand
TTCTGGTATTCTCAGTAAGCTTCTATTCTTCCCCGTCTTATTTGTTTTTCCTTGGATTTTTCTCATCCTTTTTGGATCTACTAATTTTAAGTTAGTCGATGATTTTCTCGCTGCTGGTTATGACGGACCTGAACACATCACCATGGGCAATCAACTCCAAGCTATTGACTAGATTTATGAACAAGCTGATGGACGTGATTTTAATGCTGATTTCTATGTTCCTCCAGTTATTCCCTATTCTTACGATTACCTTTTTCTTTGGTATGGAAATAAAGAGTATGGCTATCAGCCAACAGAAGAACAAAATGACCTTCTTTACACCCTTAGTGAGGCTGATCCTCACAATCTTCAAAGAGTTCAAGCATGGCTTGATCGCCAGTCTCATGTTGGCGAGGTTAAAAAATTAGAACGTTTTGGCGGTATACTGGTAGAAGAAAGACAAAGATATGAGTAAGCCTAAACTGTCCATTATCATTCCCAACTACAATGAAAAAGAAAACATTAATGCTGGGGTTTTACAACAAGTAGCCGACTATCTTAAAAAAGTTTCCTATACCTGGGAAGTCATCATCTCTGACGATGCTTCTACTGATGGCAGTTTAAAAATGGTTCAAGATTTTGCCAAAGAACATCCTGGTTTTCGTGTTCTAGCCAACAAGCACGGCGGTAAAGCCTATGCTGTTTGGTGTGGTATTAAAAAAGCCAAAGGGGAAATAGTTCTTTTTACCGACATGGATCAGTCCACTCCTTTAAAAGAAGTGGAAAAGCTTTTACCTTACTATGATCAAGGTTACAGTGTTGTCTTTGGTTCTCGAGGTAAAGCCAGGCAAAATTTTCCTTGGCACCGTCAACTCATGTCATGGGGTTTTCGTGTTATTAGACAAATATTCTTACTTAGAGGTGTCTCTGACACCCAGTGTGGTTTCAAGTCTCTTGAGACCAAGCTAGCTAAGAAGGTGTTTCCTAGATTATCTATTCTTAAAGACGCAGAGAAAAGTTCTGGTTGGACAGTGTCTGCTTTTGACGTAGAGCTTCTGTTTTTGGCCGAGAAACAAGGAGCTAAATTAAAAGGAGTCGAGGTTTTATGGCAAGACGAAGACGTTTCTACCACTAAGTCAAGGAATTTCATTGCCGAGTCTTTAGACATGTTGAAGCAAATTTTGTCTGTTAAACGTAATGACATGCAAGGAAAATATGATTAAATTTTTTAAAAGTAAATCCAAGAAAAGTCTTCTTCTATATTTCCTTGGTCTCCTCTTAGCCCTCGGTCTTTTTATCTATCTTCGCTTACTCAAGTTAGACTTAATCCCTGTTTTTGTTGATGAAGCTATCTATCTTCGTTGGGCTCAGGTGATGAAGGCTGAACCTTCTCTGAGGTTCCTACCTATGTCTGATGGTAAACAGCCCCTGTTTATGTGGATCCTAATGCCCCTTCTTTCTTACTTCCCTGATCCTCTCATTGCCGGTCGAGTTCTCTCGGTCATTTCTGGTTTAGGTACATTCTTTGGTATTAGTATTCTTTCTCTTTTAATAACTCAGAGTTTAACCGTCAGTGTTATCTCTGCCTTTTTCTATGCTCTTTGTCCTTTCTTTGTTTTTTACAATCGTCTTAGTTTGGTTGACTCAATGTTGGCAGGCATTGGTATCTGGACCCTTATTCTTGGATATCTTTATGTAAAGAAACCTCGTTGGGACTTAGCCATGATTCTAGGTGCCATCCTTGGTGCTGGTTTGCTAACCAAATCTCCTGCTATTTTCTTCATTGCCTGGCAGCCAATCTTGGCCCTATTCTTCTTCAAACTACCTCGTAAGAATCAGGGCAAGAAAAAACGTTATCTTTCTCTGCTTAAGTTAGTTGGGGGTTGGCTACTGGCTATTTTTGTTTCTTTGATTTTCTACAACATCCTTCGTCTTGGTACCAACTTCCACATGGTCGGTTCTCGCAACCTAGACTACATCTTTCCTTTATCCGAAGCCATCACCCATCCTTTTAATCCTTTGATCGGTAATTTTAAGTCCACCATTTCCTGGACCTGGTTCTTGTTTACTCCACCAGTCTTTTTAGCAGCCTTGTTTGCCTTTAATCGTAAGGACAACAAATACACCCTACCTTTAGTCATCATCTCTCTACTACCTTTATTTGCTCAGGCTTTTGTCGCCAAAGTCTACACTCCTCGATACATTCTTTATGCTGTCACTCCTCTAATTATTGTTTCTGCTCTGGGTCTTAATGCTCTTCTGCGTCGGTCAAGAATTCAAAAATTAATCAGTATTCCCATCATTATCTTTGTTTTTTGTTTCGTTTCCTCTTTTAGGTTGGTTACTCAGCCTGAGAAAGTTGAAAAATTACCTTTCCGTATGCGTAATGGATATCTCGAAGAATGGACTGCTGGTTATGGACAAAAAGAAATCGCTGAC
>CAZBRK010000065.1:0-2422 GCA_964494445.1 uncultured Pseudomonadales bacterium | reverse complement strand
AGTAAGTTGTTAAAGAAGGGATTGAGGAGGATAAAAGTTGTTTTTGAGGACTTTTGTTGGGTGAATAAAAAGGACGATGGGGGAGTGAAAGAGTTGATAAAAAGTTAAGAGAAATTGGAAAAAATTTGGGAGAAAAAAATACAAAAATTTGAAGAGGTTGAGGCTAAAAAGTGATTTTTCCCGCAGAAAAGTAGGAAATAAGTGAATTTTTTTAAGTGATATGTTTTGATAGCCTAATTGGTGGTTGACGAAAGGTCTTAAGTGAACTAACTTGAATATTGTCACTAAAAAAAATAAAGAATTATTATGTCTCGCAAAAAGAGCAAGGGCGGAATTACCAGGATAAAAAAAAGAGATGGTAGGTTAGTGAGATTTAGTCCTAAGAAGATTGAGAAGGCTATAGGGGGTGCTTTTAAGGCGGCGGGTGAGTATGACGAAAAAGTAGTGAAGATGTTGACGAAAAAAATAGTGGTAGAGCTGGAGGATAGGTTTAACAGAACAATTATTCCTGAAGTAGAGCAGGCCCAAGATTTGATTGAGAAGAGATTGATAAAAGATGGTTATGAGAAAGTACACAAGTCTTTTAAGTTGTATAGAGAGTTGCATAGAAAGTTAAGAGATATTGATAGTTTGGTGGACTCGGATGAGTTGATTGAAAACTACTTGAGTCGTTCTGATTGGAGAGTGAAAGAGAATGCAAACATGACTTATTCTTTACAAGGATTAAATAATCATGTGGCGAGTGTGATCTCTTCTAATTACTGGTTGAATAGATTTTATTCAAGAGAAACAAGAAAGGCGCATATTGGTGGAGATTTACACATTCACGACCTGGCTTTGTTATCTCCTTATTGTGCCGGTTGGGATTTGAGGGACTTGTTAATAAAAGGGTTTGGGGGTGTGGCAGGAAAAGTTTCAAGTAAACCACCAAAACATTTAGGGAGTGCTTTGGGGCAGTTGGTTAATTTCTTTTATACGGTACAGGGAGAGGTGGCAGGAGCGGTGGCAGTGGCCAATTTTGATACTTACTTAGCTCCGTTTATTCGTTATGACAATTTAAGTTATAAGAAGGTAAAGCAGTTGATGCAAGAGTTTGTGTTTAACATGAATGTGCCAACACGAGTGGGTTTTCAGACACCTTTTACTAATGTGACCATGGACTTGAAACCAACAGGAATTGTGGCAGATGAAGCCGTGATTATTGGAGGAAAACCATGGAAAGGGACATACAAGGATTATCAGAAAGAGATTGATTTGTTGAATAGAGCGTTTGCTGAGGTGATGGCTGAAGGAGATGGACAAGGAAGGGTGTTTACTTTTCCAATTCCTACATATTCTTTGATTAAAGATTTTGATTGGGATAATGAAGTGTTAGAGCCGATATGGGAGATGACAAGAAAGTATGGGATTCCTTATTTTTCCAATTACATTAACTCGGACATGAGTCCTGATGATGCTAGGAGTATGTGTTGTAGATTGAGATTAGATAATCGGGTGTTAAGGAAAAGAGGTGGTTTGTTTGCGGCTAATCCTTTGACTGGTTCAATTGGAGTGGTGACGATTAACTTACCCAGATTGGGTTATGTGGCTAAGAAAGAGAGTAAGAGTGTGGGGATGGCAAAGAGAAAGTTTATGTCTAAGTTGGGTAAGTTGATGGACTTGGCAAAAGACTCTTTGATAGTGAAAAGAGAGGCAGTGGAGAATTTTACTAAGGAAGGACTGTATCCTTACTGTCGTCATTACTTGGAGGATATATACAAGAGGAATGGTGAGTATTGGAAGAACCATTTTAATACGATTGGTTTGAATGGAATGAATGAAGCATTAATAAATTTAATGGGTGAAAACATTACTGAAGAAGGGGCGAAGGAGTTTGCTTTGGAGGTGATGGATTATATGAGAGAGAAGTTGTTGATTTATCAGAAAGAGACAGGAGAGATGTTTAACTTGGAGGCAACACCAGCTGAAGGAACGGCTTATCGATTTGCTCGATTAGACAAAGCTTTGTATCCGAAGATTGTGTGTGCGAATGATAAAGAGTCTGGAAAAGGAGCAGCTCCTTTTTATACCAATTCGACTCAATTGCCGGTGGAGTATACGAGTGATTTGTTTGATGCTTTTGATAATCAGGATGATTTGCAGTGTAAGTACACTGGAGGAACGGTGTTGCATGCATTTTTGGGAGAAAGTATGCCAAGTATTAAGAGTGTGAAGAATTTAGTAAAAAAGTTGGCGGAGAGTTACAAGATGCCTTACTTTTCTTTAACACCAACTTTCTCGATTTGTAGTCGGCATGGATACATTAAGGGAGAACAGGAGTACTGTCCTAAGTGTGATGAAGAAAGTGGTTACAACAAGGCCAAGGGGGCAGAGAAGAGAAAAATTAAAAGAACTCATTGTGAGATCTATTCAAGAATTGTGG
>CAZBRK010000064.1:0-2454 GCA_964494445.1 uncultured Pseudomonadales bacterium | reverse complement strand
CAAACACCAAAAAACAATCACCTTTTCTCCTTGGTGAAAACCCTTTAACATTTAATAATCTCCATACATCTGATTCATGTCCATGAAATTTACATTTCCTGGCTCCTTAAACTTTGAATCATTTATTACTGTTGGTACACAGTTATACTCATTTGCTCCATACTGACCAGGGTTATCCCACATCGATCCTTCCTCTTCTTCGTCCCAACATATTTTCACTCCATGATCTTCACCATCATTCCAACTCCACATACAAATATCCTTCATCAACACATGGACTTTTTTTCCATTACTCAATCCTTCAGCATAATAATTCTTTCCCTTAAGATAACCAGTCCAACTATTTCCTTGTCCATCATCGTAATCACATCTCATTGACACATTCTTAGCCACCATATCTTTCAAACTACCCTTCCACTCTTCCACCACACCTTTCCCTTCTCCACTCCCATTATTTCCATCACTAACAGGCCCTTTGGTTAAACTACAACCAGACAAAAAAACAGCCACCAACAAAAACAAAACTCTATAATATTTTTTCATTCTTACTTCACCCCCTTTCTCTTTCTTACTTCTCTTAATTGTTCCACATATTTCTTTAATTTTCTTTCCATCTTTTCTCTTGCTTCAATCACCGCTGTCTCCATCTTTTCTCCACTTCCTTTCGTTTGTATCCCTTTTTTTGGCAAACCCAAAAACAAACTCACCCGATAACCTCTCTTAAATGTTTTTCTTACCACCACTTTTATCTCCCCAACCTTACCTTTAAAACTTCTGAAAAACTTTCCCAAACCAGACAATTTTTTCTCCACCAATTTCTCATCCCCTATCTCTTTTTTCATTCCTCGCCAGCTAATATTTACCCTCATCTAAAATCAGTATATCATCCTCCCAGATACTCACTCTCCATCTTCTATTCTAATCGCCATCCCCAAAATCAACGCTCTAGATACTTTTCTCTCTGCTTTCATTAAAATCCTTCCAAAAGTCGGCTGTGACACTCCCATCTCCTTAGCAGCTTCCTTCTGATCCATCTCATCTACTTGATACAGCTTTAAGGCTTCTACCTCATCTCTCCCTAACACCACCTCTTTTAATCCTCTCATCGGCACCCCTCGAGGCTTAAAATACACTACTTCTGGATTAAACCTTAATCTTCTTGGTCTTCTTGGTCTTGACATATTTATTTTCTATTTATATTTTAAACCCTCTACCCCGAACCCTTTTCTAGATCCGGGCCAGAAAGCTTACTTCATCTCTTTTTCCATCTTCTCCAAGTCTTCCAACTCTTCTTTCAAAGCGTTTTTGTACTCTTCTAAAGCTTTCTTCTCGTCCTCCTTGGTTTCTGGGTAACCCCAACCAAAGTAACGTCCCATTCCTCTTCCTCTTCCAAACTTATTTCTCCATCCCATCCTCATTCCGCAAGGACCAAAGCCCCTACCAGTCATCGGACCCATTCCACCAGGTCCTGTTTTATTAAAATTAGGCATTTTTTTCACCACCTTCCTATATATACTCAATTATTAATTATGAATATATATTCATTATACTCCTTCTCGTCAAATAATACCCTTATTCCTCTCTTCCCCTCAAAACAACCTTCACTCTTCCCTCTCCATTTCCTTCCACTCTTTTCTTTATCTCCTCTATCTCTAACCACTCCATCACCTCCTTCTTATCAAACCCCTTATCTAAACACTTCCCTGGTAAAAATCTCTGCCACACCCACTCAATTTCTTTACCTGTTTTCTCTCCCAACTCCCCCAACTGTTTCTTCATCTTCTTTAATCTCTTCTCGTCATGCACTCCCGGCACCACCGTTGTTCGTATCTCCCACTCCTTTCCCTCTCTCATCATTAACTCTATTGACTTCCTCACCTGATCTACATCAATCTCCTTTCCTACCACCTCACCATAACTCTTCCACTCCGCCTTAAAATCAATTGCCCACCGACTCACCAACCCCTTCTTCATTAATCTCTCCACCACCTTAAAATTACTCCCATTAGTATCCAACTTTATCTCCAAGCCCTTCTTCACCACCTTCTCAATCCACTCCTCCAAATCCACCTGCATCGTCGGCTCCCCTCCTGTAATACACACTCCATCCAACACCTTTTTTCTCTTCTCTAAAAACTTCCATATCTCATCTTCTTCAATCCAATCTCTTTTCTTAAACTTCTCCGTCAACACCAACTCCGGATTATGACAAAAACCACACCTAAAATTACAACCCACCGTAAATACTGTACACGCCACCCTGCCCGGAAAATCAATCAATGTTGTTTTTTGTAATCCTCCTATCAACATCATCTCTCCTTAATCTACTTTAAACACTTTTCTTTTCTTAAACTCCTCTGCCTTCCCATCATTCCACTGAGATATCGGTCGCAAATATCCCACAATTCTTGAATAGATCTCACAATGAGTTCTTTTAATTTTTCTCTTCTCTGC
>CAZBRK010000063.1:0-2592 GCA_964494445.1 uncultured Pseudomonadales bacterium | reverse complement strand
CACTTTATTCAGGTCTGTTTCTCTTACCCAATCTTCCTTTTCTTCTCTTCGTCAAGGAGAACTAGACATTTCCACCCGAAGACTTGTCTCTGCTCAAAGAAACTATCGTTTCACTCAGTCTCTCACTAGTTACTTCATCCTTCCCTTCGACCTCATTTCCCCTTCATTTTCTACCAAAACCTCCAATCTTGTTAACTTACTTGGACAACTCCAGTCTACTCTCTACTCAACTCAGCAAAACTATCTCCTAGCCGAAGAACTTTACCAATCTCTCTTCGATCCACTTTCTTCTTCTCAACCCTATGATCTATCACTTGCTCTAGAATCACAGATAGGACTTCTCCATCACCAGATAGACCAACTCCAACTCTCTCTTCAACACCAGTCTCTCCCTGTAAATCTCACCGACAAAATCATCACCTCTCTTGACCCTCTTTCCTTAGACAAGCTTCAGTCTCAAGTTTCTCAGTCATTCACTTACTCTCAACTTCTTACCCAAATTCTCCGCTCTTCTCCTTCAAGAAACTTTGTTCTTGTTCTTCAGGATTCTAATCAACTTCGTCCTTCTGGTGGAATTGCTTCTTCTGTCCTTACCTTCAGCCTCACCGACAATCGTCTCTCCAACTTCCAGTCCTTCTCTCTCAGTGACCTTGCCTCACAACAAGACGGTCAACTAGAAACACCTTCATTTCTTCAAACCATTACCGGTCAAACAAACTCAAACTTTACCGACATCAACTACAATCCCGACTTCACCTCTACCGCCGTTGAAACTTCTCGCTTCTTCACCAACTTCCTCAACTTTAAACCAGACGCTATCTTTTACTTAAATACTTCTTCCCTTTCTAAGCTCATCAAAGAAATAGGGGAGATAGACATTAACGGCCAGCTCATCACCCCTGATTCCTTCAACTCTCTTCTCCTCCAACAGGATATTGACTCTAGTAGTCTTTTAATCAAACAACTAACCCAACGTCTCACTCAAATGTTTCAAACAAACCAGATTCCTTTTTCGTCTTTTTCTCGTATCTTTCTTGATTCTTATGAAGCCTCGTCTTTTCAAGCTTACTTCAGTGACCCACTTTTGGAAAATCTCATCATCAACTCTTCTCTTGCTGGTAACATCAGTAACTACTCTTGCCACCCCCTTCTTCCTTCTCAATCCTGTATTACCGACCTTATTTATCTCAACGAAGCCAACTACACCAACTCTCCCATTAATTTTTATCAAACTCGCCAACTAGACCACCAAGTCACCTTCTCTTCTGAAGGTGTCACTCATACTCTTACCCTCGACTACTTCTACTCTCCTACAGTTCCTTCTCTAAACCGCCCCTATCTACCCATCTATCAGGTTTTTCTTCCCTCTTCATCCTCTTTTCTTACCGCCAAACTTAATCAAGAAATTATTGATACCAAACCTCTTGTTTCCACCACCTCAGCCAGCCTCGTTCGTTTTGAATTTTCTCTTCCTCAACCACTATCTTCATCCAATAAAGTTCAACTATCCTTTCTTCGTCCCTGGTCAGTAGGGGAGTCTTACTCTCCATCCATGACCTACTCTCTCACCACCATTCGTCAACCATCCACTTTTTCTCAACCTTACCAACTCACCATTAACACCCCTTCTGAGTCAATAATCTCTGCCATCACCACTCCTGTTACCTCAACTCCTACCGGACTTCTTCTTTCCATTCCTTCGTCTTCACCCTATGTTTTTGGTGTCCAATACAGCTCTCCTTAATCATATTTACCTTCTTTTTTTTTGCTTTCTTCCTTCCTTTGCTATAAAATACCACCGTTGTCTACTCGACATTCTCAATATCAACTATTAAACAAAGAAACACACACATGGCAGAAAAAATTACCCTCAAAGCTCAAAAAAGAACCCTTCTTGGTCGCAGAGTTAAACAACTTCGTGATAAAGGCATAATTCCTGTTAATCTATACGGTAAAAAAATAAAGAGCCAATCTCTTCAGATCAATGGAAAAGAGTTCAGTAAAGTATTTGACAAAGCCGGTGAAACCAACGTTGTCTATCTTGAAATTGAAGGCTCCAAAGAGCCTCGTCCTGTTCTTGTCAACAACATCCATCTCCACCCCGTCTCCGATCTTCGTCTTCATGTAGATTTCTTCCAAGTTGACCTAACCCAGAAAGTTAAAGTTAATGTTCCTGTTGATCTACAAGGAGAAAGCAAAGCCGTTACTGAAGGTGCTGTTCTTGTTCAACAGTTCAACGAGCTCGAGGTCGAAGCCCTTCCTACCAGCATTCCTGAAAGTATCATTTTTGATCTTTCTCAACTTAAAAAAGTAGGTGACTCTCTCAAACTTTCTGACGCCAAAGCTAACAAAGACATTACTTTTGAACTAGAGCCAAACACGACCATCGCTCTCTTACAGGAAGCCAAACAAGAAGAGGAACCAGTCGTAGCTCCAGTAGAGGAAGAAGCCGTTGAAGGTGAAGTTCCTACCGAAGGTGAAGTTCCTACCGAAGGTGACAAAAAAGAAGGTGAAGCTAAACCAGAAAGTGACAAAAAAGAAGGTGAAGCTAAACCAAAAGGTGAAGCTAAACCAAAAGCCGACAAAAAAGAA
>CAZBRK010000062.1:0-2649 GCA_964494445.1 uncultured Pseudomonadales bacterium | reverse complement strand
AAAACGATAAAGTAGACGTATGGACAAGGATCGACTAAAACTGGGAAAGAAAATACTACCCAAACCTCCAAGACTTAAAAAACTACTAGGACCGAGCTTTATTCTCCTAGGAATGGGTTTAGGAAGTGGTGAAATAATCTTATGGCCTTTTCTGGCCAGTAACTACGGTCTGGGGATTGTGTGGGGAATATTTATTGGTATTACTATCCAGTTTTTCATTAATATGGAGGTAGAGAGATATGCCCTAATCTATGGTGAAAGTATCTTTGTTGGGTTTGCCCGTTTGTTTAAGTATTTACCCCTATGGTTCATTATCTCCACCTTTTTAGGTTTTGGTTGGCCAGGAATTGGACTAGCAGGAATGACAATACTAGGTAGCGCAATGGGTTTAACAGAAATTAGATGGATAACAATTGGAGTGTTTATTTTAATTGGAATAATCCTTTCTTTTGGTAAGAAACTCTATCAAACAATGGAGAATCTACAAAAGGCGACAATTCTTGTAGGTATTCCAATTATTTTAGGTCTAGCCATATATATCACTAAAACGGGCGACGTGATCACCCTCCTCAAAGGATTTATTGGTCAAGGTGAAGGCTACATGTTCTTACCTCACGGTATGCCGATCGGTATCTTTCTGGGTGCTCTAGCCTACTCAGGTGCAGGAGGAAATTTAAACTTGGCCCAGTCCTTCTATATCCGTGACAAAGGTTATGGCATGGGTAAATATGCCGATAAAATTACTACTTTATTACGCAAAAAGGAAAAAACAGAAAGTCGTTTAGCTGGTAACACTTTTGAGATAACTGATGAGTCATTGTCTCGTTTTAAAAAATGGTGGAAATTGATTAACTGGGAACACCTAATCGTGTTCTGGTTCCTAGGATTCTTCACCATGACTGTTTTGACCTTGTTGGCCTACACCACCACCCATGGTTTACCGGGAAATAGTAATGATATTTACTTCGTCATTAATGAAGCTAAAGTAATTGGAGAACTGACTCTACCTCAACTATCCGGAGTGTTTTTAATAGTAACCGGCTTGATGTTGATGTCCACTCAACTAGCAATACTAGATGCAACCAGCCGAATCATGGCAGAGAATGCACTACTCCTAAAACAAGGTAAAGGAGACATCTCCAAAAGCTACTATATAATCCTATGGGCACAAATTCTGTTTGCCATCTTGGTAATCTTACTGGGATATGGCAAACCTAGAGAGTTGATCACTTTGGGAGCAATTATTAACGGCTTTACAATGTTCTCTTACACAGGAATCATTCTTTACTTAAATAACAAAGTTCTACCTAAACCACTACGCCCTAGCTGGATACGCAACATATTTTTGAGTGCCAGTTTTATTTTCTTAGGATACTTTTCTGTAATGACTATTCAGGGTTTGTTCTGACGAGAGAAACACAACTTAAAGATTTTGTGTGTTTTAAAATAAATGGTGTGGTATTGGCTTGCCCAAATTGTTCAAGAATTGTTTTTAACCAATATAATTTTTTTCTTAGGAGGTGCACCCCATAGTAAATCAAAATTCCGATCTTCAAGAGTAAAAATCCTAATTCTGCCATCATTTTCACGATTTGCATCTGTACCTAAAACCAGACGTTTACCGTCAACATCCTTGGTGGCCAAGAAAAAACCAACATGACCGACATCAGAATTTTTGATTAGAAAAAGATTGCCTGCTTTCAACTCTTCAATTTTTAATTTCGGATCGGCAATAATAACTCCACCGGTTCGGCTTGAAGCAACTCCACGATGCGATCCTACTAGTATTCGATCTGGAATCAAATCATTTGGGCCTCTAATGGCAGCACCCATATTAATGGGACACTCTGGATATCCTAAGCTTGTCAAAAAATTTACCCACTGAATACATTGCACAGGTTGTCCTTCAATTCTAAGGTAACCGAGTTGATCAATTCCACTTTCTAATTTCGATGTTAGTAAGCCGTCTTTTTCTTTCTTCCGATACCAGTCAGAGTTTCGTACAAAGGCAGATACGTCAGGACTGGAATTCTGGTCTACACTGTTTAACATCTTCATTAAAGTAAAAGATTCTTGTAGATAAGGATTCGTCTTTATATTTTCGGAAAAAGGTTCTACATTTAAATCTACGGACGGAAATAATGATTCAACAATGTTGTTCGGTTTTTTTTCCTCCCATTTATAATTTCCCACTAACTGAGCACCACCCGTCATTTTTTTAATATTGAGATAGTAATCTCTGTCTCTACTTCTTATGTTCCGAAAATCCGCGTAATCTCGCTTAACTTCAAGTAAACCTCTAGAGGTTTCTTCAGGGGGGTTCTTTGTAAATGCAACATTAAGCAGGAGGGTTACATCTGAACTGTAAAAGTATTTACCTGTATCTTTATCCAGTATCCCCAAACCATCAGGTGAAGTTTCTTCCGTGGGTACTCCATTAGGAATAAGGCAAAATTTCGGTGAAATATAGCATTCAGCTGGAGGAACCATTCTAAAATCCCTTACACCTTCGGAATCTATCCAAACAGTAGTGTCAGTAATATAAGACTGGGGTGCAAAAGGTCCCAGAGGATATCTTAAATCATGACCAACCCTTGGTTCTATATAGGTATCATCAAAATGTACACCAGTCTTTTCAGCCATGCGATA
>CAZBRK010000061.1:0-2699 GCA_964494445.1 uncultured Pseudomonadales bacterium | reverse complement strand
GTGAGCTGATTTCTTAAAGATAAAATCAAGAATATCAATTTTGTTATTGGGCAAATCAGGCATGCTGGAAAAGAAGAATATGACTCCCATCCACAAAATCACTGGTAACCAAGCTGAGACTTTTTTGAGCATAAATGATATTTTACATCTTTAAGATGGTTTACACCTAAGACAAACAAAAAAATTATTTCAGCTTACGACGAGAAGAACTGGCTAACTGTCGAACATTTTTAGAAGAGACAACCTTTTTACCAGTATGGCTTTCTATCTCTTTTCGAGCTGTTTTGGCCACATGTCCACCTTGATTAGCTACCTGTTTGTTTTGAGGAAAGGTCTTTGGTTTTTTCTTTTGAGATATTTCCTTCGTAGAAGCTTCAGCCAACATGGTCAAAACCAGTTCTAAATTAGTCATGTTGTCACGCAGATTTTGTTTTTGTAGGTTTTTAAATTTTTTGTAGTCCTTAACTGACTTACCTGACCATGTTTTGGTGATTTGATTAGTTAAAATAGCAAATTCCAAATCTTCTTTAACTCCTCTATCTTCCCACTCGTCAGTTAGTTCTTTACGAATTTCAATAGACTTCAAACGTTGATTGATCCAAGACCGGGAGTAGCCTTTACGTAAATACGTTTTCATGGCTCGATTCAAAGCCAATTCTGGATCCTCGATTTCTTCTAGACGTTGATATCCAACCTGAGCCAACCAGAGCTTAAAAGGTTCTGCTTTAGGTGAAGGAATGGATTGAATTAGACGTAAAAGCTGTTCTGTGTCTGCAACATCTGTGAGATATTTTTTCCCATCTGAGGCCAATAATTTCAGTTGACTACAATTTGTAGCCACCTCACTTCCTTCTTTTTTTAATCTTGTTTTTAATACACTCCAATACTTCCTCGGATTAGCACTCTTTGTCAAAACAGCTATCACGTCTATTATGGAAAAGTGCCATAATTCTTTGTCTTCATCCCAGTGACGACGGATTTTACTTTCTTGAAAGATGGCAACATTTTTACTTTGACCCATAGTTGTTTTTAATTGATATGACCGTTAATTTAAGTATATTACTTCTCTTAAAAAACTTCAATATCTGACATTAGTTTACCACCTATTATCTCTTACCCCTAGGAAACTTAGATTTGGATAGGAAAAGAGAAGCCGAGAACATAAAAAGACCCCCACCAAATACTAGTAAAGGAGGAAAAACTGATCTTGTTTTGGAGGATGAAGTAGCCAAAACAGATCCTGAGGCTGGAGAGGCAGAATTTGAGCCCAAAAAAATTGAGTGCAAACGATTAATTAATGGGGTTGATGGGATCGTGAGAGAAAGGGTGGTAGTAGTCTCCGGTTCTAGTGTAGGTGTCGAAGTACTAGTAGAAGTGGGTTCAGGAGTAGAGGTAGAAGCTATGTCGGTAGGAGAAGTAGAAGGAAAGTTAATGAATAAAGAAATAGGAGTAATCCAGTCAGCTGAAGAATCAGCAGAACTGGTGTAACGTCCCAACTTGAAATAATACTCTCCAGAAGAAAAACCTTCAACACTTCCATCAGTATCAGCTACTGCTTGCAACTGACCAGACCAGGTTCCTTCTGGTGAAATGGTGATATTAAAAAGCTCAGATTTTTCTTCAGGGTTAGAAACCCAGTTTCCTAAACCATTAAGAATGAAGCCAAAATATGAAGTAGAGTCTGGAGAACAAAAAACAGAACGAAGAAAATATGTTTTGTTAGCATAGTAACGAGGTTCACCAGAAAAGGAAGCAGAGTAAGAAAAAGACTGAGTACTATCAACCTCTCCCGGTATTCCCTCTACGACCAAACTATACCCAGCAAAAACAGACAAAGAGAGTACAAAAAAGAATGATACAAACAATAAAACACTGACAGGCCTCACAAATTCAGTTTAGCAAAGTCTAGAAATAGTCGACATGAAGATATAAAGTTTCTAAATCAGAGTCTTTATGATCTACTCGGACATATTTTAAAGTACAACCACTTTTAGTAGAATAACTACCACGATAGAGTTTTCCTGCCTGAACAGCTTTAACATTAAGAGAACTGCCGACAATATCAATACCGTTATGGAAAGTGTAATAATTGCCAACGTAGGTGTTATTAATGGCCCAAGTAACACCATATCCTTGAGTAAATTTAATCATCGGGTTAAGAGGCCAGGACCAACCACCGGAAGGATTAAATGAATCACCATCCCCACTACCACAACTGGAACCAGA
The DNA here is from genome assembly GCA_964494445.1 of uncultured Pseudomonadales bacterium. GTDB lineage: Bacteria > Patescibacteriota > Microgenomatia > UBA1400 > MFAQ01 > CAZBRK01. The sequence goes on along the minus strand of CAZBRK010000061.1, from coordinate 473 downwards.
ACAGTTTTCATAACTAACTGACTGAAGATGATTGAAAGGATTTTGAACGGCTGAATTTTGAACCACCATAAAATGGAGATGAGTGCCGGTGGAATTACATGAGCCCCCAGAAATAACAGAAGCAACAACTTCTCCTTCACTAACATCTCGAACCTCTGTTTCCACACCCTTACCGGCGATAATACCTTCGATAGCTTCAAGTTCTGTTCGAACGGCATTAAGTAGAATTTGAAATTCTTTTTCACTGTTTTTGGTAATGGTTAATAAATTTTGTTTTTGGACTTTTTGAGAATTGAGATTGCGTCTTTGTGCTTCCAACCCAGCCATTAATTTTTCAACCTCCGCCTGCTTTTCCTCTTTTAACTGTTTCTGATTATCATAGTCTGCCCTAGCCTTTTCCAGTTCCATCAAAATCAGGTGGTCTCTGGCTTTAACTACGTTTAAGTACCTGGCTTTCTCTAAAAATTCACCAA
>CAZBRK010000060.1:0-2792 GCA_964494445.1 uncultured Pseudomonadales bacterium | reverse complement strand
TAAGCCAAACTAAAGGGAATAAAGAAGATAACAATGGCCGAACCCAGGTCTGGCTGTCTAAGAATTAAAAGGGTGGGTAAGGCTGCAAGAGCAAGAAACTGGGCCCATTTTTTAACAGAATTAAGCTTATGCTTGTCGATGTAATCAGCATAAAAAAGCAGTAATAGTGGTTTAACCAGCTCAGAAGTCTGTAGGGGAAAAAGACCCAGATCAAGCCAACGAGTAGAGCCTCTAACGGTTTTACCAAACAAGAGGGTAGCTAAGAGAAGAAAAACAGAAAAGATGTAGATAAAGTTGGATAAGCTAAAGAACAAGTTTAGATCCATGCGGGATACAAGAACCATGAAGACCACACCAGCTAAAAGAAAAGCTAGTTGATGAATAAAGAGATCGGAAGCAGTACTCCAGATGGTAATGAAACTAAAAAGAAGGATTAAACCTAGACCAAAAAGAGTGCGTGAACGAGCATTGCCCATGTTAATCGAGTTTTTTAATCTCTAGCTGATTACCCTTGGTTAGTTTAAGAGCTAAAGTCTTTTGTTTTATTTCTTCAGCAAAATCTTGAGGATAGTCGGGTAAAGTAACTTCTATTTTCTGATCTAGACGACAGTCGGCTTGTTTACGGGCTTGTTGAATAGATCTGATGAGTTCTCTTGTTTGTCTTTTTTGTTTTAAACGAGGACTAATTTGAGTATCTAGTTCAACTTTTAAATCTTTGTCTTTAACAAAAGTAACTTTTTCTAAATTAAGCTCCTCTTTAATTAATTGAACTAGAGAATCTTTCTTGTCTAGGTCTTGAAAAACATCTCCGTAAACTTTTATTTCTGCTAAAGGTTGTTTAACTGGGATTTGCTTTTCTTTTCTTTGAGCATTACCCAGCTCACATATCTTTCTAACCAGTATCATTTGTTCTAAAAGTTTTTCATCTTGAGGTAAGCGATCAAGTTTTGGCCAGTTGGTTAAGTGAACTGATTTTTCGTTGGTTAGGTGACGATAAAGAGACTCGGAGATGAAAGGAGTGATTGGAGCAATGGCACGGAAGAATGTTTCAAAGATGGTGTACATAACTGTGTAAGCAACTTCCCTATCTTGAGTATCAAGGGCACTAGGTCCAACGCGATCTCGAGAGCGACGAATAAACCAAGTAGAAAGATCATTAACAAATGGTCTTATTTGAGCTACGGCTTTATGAATACGATACTGAGACAACTCGGTCTCCATCTCACCAACAGTTTGTTTTAATCTAGAAAGAATCCAGGTGTCTAGATCTGTGATGTTCTTAGGTAGATTAACTTTTGGTTCCCAGTTATCAATATTGGCGTAGTTAATAAAGAACTTGTAAGAGTTAAAGAGGATCATCAAGGTGGTCTTGATCTGTTCTTGCCACTCAATTTCGGATATAGAGATGTCTTGGGCGTTAACAATGGAACTCCCCATTAAGTAAAGTCTTAGAGAGTCGGCTCCCAGTTTGTTTAAGCTCTCTTTAGGATCAGGATAGTTGTTATACATCTTACTCATTTTCCGTCCATCATTACCGTGAATCACACCCGAAACAATGACATTGTTAAAACTGTGGCTGTCAAAAAGAGCGTTACTAATAACGTGAGTGACGTAGAACCAAGCACGAAGTTGACCTGTGTATTCGGTGATGAAGTCGGCAGGGAAACCTTTTTTAAATTTTTCTTTGTTCTCGAAAGGGTAGTGAAGTTGAGCATATGGCATTGAAGCTGACTCCATCCAACAATCAAGAACGTCGGTAACTCGTCTAACTTCTTTTTTACATTTAGGACAGGTGACGGTAATGTCGTCGATGGCAGGACGATGAAGATCGGTAACTTTTTGACCCGACTCTTTTTCTAGATCCTTGATGGATTCTGGAACAAAACGGTAGTCGCAGTCAGAACACTCCCAGACGGGAAAAGGTGAACCCCAGTAACGACTACGAGAGATACACCAGTCAGGAGCATTCTCGATACCCTGCTTAAAACGGCCTTCTTTGAAGTACTCTGGCACCCAGTTAATGTCTTGGTTGGTTTTTAGTAGTTGTTGTTTTAATTTTTGAATATCTAGATACCAAGACTCTTGAGCTTTGTAGATGAGAGAGGTCTGACAACGATGACAGTGAGGATATGAGTGTGTGTGGGGATGTTTATAAAGAATTAGATTTCTGTCTTCAAGATCAGCAAGTATCATCTTGTTGGCTTTCTTAAAGTATGCACCAGCGGCCACTTTGACCTCAGAATTAAGAGTGCCGGTCTCATCGACTGTCTCAAACATACTTAAGTCTTTTTCTTTACCTAAGGCAGTGTCGTCTTCGCCAAAACCTGGAGCAATGTGAACTATACCAGTCCCTTCTTCCATGGTGACGAAGTTGGCAGAGTAGATCTTAAAGTCAGCCGGTTTAGAGTCATAGTAGCTGTATAAAGGAATAAAACTTTTACCTAAGAGTTGTTCACCTTTGAAGGTTTCTATAACTTCAGGTTTGTCACTTTTAAAAACGGCTTCAATTCTTTTATTAGCCAAGACGTATATCTCTTCTTTAAATTTAACCCTGGAGTACTCCTCATCCTTGTTAATCGCCAGAGCGGTGTTGGATGGTAGAGTCCAAGGAGTGGTTGTCCAAGCCAAGAAACGGTCATCAGAGTCAGAGTCTTTAAATTTAACAAAAATGGCTGTGTCGGTTACATCCTTGTAACTATTGTCCATAGCTACCTCGAAGTTGGAGATAGGGGTAGAACATCGAGGACAAAAGAGAGAAACTCTTTTACCTTTATAGATTAAGTCCTTACTAT
>CAZBRK010000059.1:0-2813 GCA_964494445.1 uncultured Pseudomonadales bacterium | reverse complement strand
TAAGGCTAGAATACAGGCCTATAACTTGACATTTTGAACCTAGCAATGTATATTGGTGGTATTGATTCATTGATCCAATACCAAAGTGAGGTAAGTCATGGATTATGGCAAATTGACAATTGAAGAATTGGAAAAGCTTGCACCGACAGACTCAGGAGCTTGTTGGGAATTAATTGATCGTAAAGTCGAAGAAGAAGAAATGGAGGATCAAGGTCTTTCTCCCGATAATGAACCGGAGGAAGAGGAAGCTGATCCGACCCAGGTCTTTTTTACCGAAGCACCAAGTGGCCATAATGGTTACGAATAGATTTATCCCAAAACAAACTTTGTAACCTTAAGGAGGATTACATGGATGTCTTAATAGAGGCACTAGAAATTGCAATAAAAATATCTGCTTTTGGACTTACCGTTTGGGGAATTTATGAACTATCTTTTACAAAAAATATAAAAAAGGTGGTTTTCATTGATTCCTTTGCCATTCTGTTTTTGTCGATTTTAGTTTATTGCTTTTAAACTTAAGTCTATTTTACGGAGGTAAAATGAATAAGAAGAAGAAAAGATACCTTTTAATTGGTATCATCTCAGTGTTGATCGGGATATTTATCCCCAAACCTAATTTGTTCATTATTATTACAAGTTCTGTTTCTTTAACTACTGGGGTGTATCTCATTGGTTACGCCGTTTTATCATCCCTTTCGAAAAGAAAGAACCAAGATTCATGAACACCCAAACCGACCATCAACAGAACACCGTTGATGGTCATTTTTTTGTCTAAAAAGTGGAGATAAAGGTGTAAGATATCAATATGAGCTCAAAAAAAAAGGCAGTAGTGGCAGTAGTACGACACGAGGGAAAGATATTGATGGGCAAAAAGAAGAAAAGTGATAAGAAAATGATGTCAGGAAAGTGGCATATTCCCGGTGAAACATTAGAAGTAGGAGAAACTGATGAGCAAGGACTAGTTCGTGGAATGATGGAAGAAGCAAGCATAGAAGTTAAACCAGGAAAATATATTGGGTCACACATATCATCGACAGGAAAACTTGTTAAGTGGTATGAATGTACTCCCTTAACTACAGATGTTGTTGCTGGAAGTGATCTGGAGGAAATAGCATGGATACCCTTTGAGAAAGTCCTAGATATATGCCAAAAAAGAATTACTTCTCTATGGCCACAAGAAGCATTGGAGTATTTTGAGAATAAAAAGAAAGTTTAGAATAAGTCTGCCCGCTAAAATTTTTTAAGCAGTACTCTACAAAAACACCCCTAAACAAAAACACCCCAACAGGAACGTATACACCGAAAACAACATTAAGTTCTTCTTCCTTAACAATATCTGCAGTAACTTCAAAGCAAACAAAGAGGAAATAAAACTAGCCAAGAACCCCACCAAGACAGGCAGAGCATTAACCTTACCCAAAACCAAGCCGTCTTTAAGACTCAAGACTAAACTACCAAGAATAGCAGGAACAGCTAAGAGAAAAGCAAAGGCAAAGGCAGTCTTTTGGTTAAACTTCTGTAAACGCCCAGCAAAAATGGTGGAACCAGAACGGGAGATACCCGGCATGATAGCCAGGGCCTGAAAGAGACCAACAATAAAAGCATTAAGAGAAGGAATCTTGGTCAGAGTAATCTTGCCCCAAGGAATACTGGAGAATAAAGCTAGGAAAAGAGAGGTAATAAGAAAAGAAAAACCAAGCAGTCGAGGAGTAGAAAAGATACCCTGAAAACGCTGATAGACGAGTAAACCAACCAAGATGGCAGGAAGAGTACCAACAAACAGAGGCATGATCAGTTTCTTGATCCCCTTCTTGTCAAAGATGACCTCTTTAAAGAACCAGAGTATGGCTAGAAGGCTACCGGTATGGAGAACGATGTCTAGGAGCAAAGGACTGTCGTAGGGGGCAAAGAGAGAGCGAAAAAGGAGTAAGTGACCAGAAGAAGAAACCGGCAAAAACTCGGTTAAACCTTGAAGTAAACCAAAGTAAATGGCTGATATGAAAGACATGAAGACTATTTAATCTGTTTCTTAAGATTCTTGTACCAATTTTCTAAGATCTTCTGAATCAGATCCTTAGAACCAAGGCCTAATCCAAGACCGAATGCCAGGGTAATGATGGCGATGAAGCCGATGAAGATGATGTTAATGAAGTACTGAGCAATCCCCAACTGAGCGATAGCGGCGAGGATGACGATGACCATGATTAAGTAACTGGTGAACTTACCCATGATACGGGAAGTGCGAACATCAAAACCAGATAAGGAAGCCTTGACTAATTTTTCTAGGAAACCAGCCAGTAAAGTACCAGCCAAGATGATAATCAGAGCGGCAAAAATGCTAGGAATGTAGTTAAGTAGACCACTCAAGACCTGGGTAAGAGTACTTAGACCCAGAAGATTTAAACTAGTGATGGAAAAGACGAGGATAATTAACCAACGAATAATCTCACCAAAAACATTTTCTAGTTTCTTCTCTATGTCGGCATTCTTTAAAAACTTAGACAAAGAAGGAGAGGAGGTAAGTTTGGAAAGCTTGAGAACAGAGAAAAGCTTAACAATTAAGTTACGGGCAAAACGAGCCACTAAAAGTCCAACCAAGAAGACAACCAAGGCCACCAAGAAGGTAGGGATGAAAGAGATGAAGTCGGTGGTGAGCTGATTAAAAACAGAGATAAAGGTGTCGCTAATGGACATTAGTGTATTGTTCATAAGTTCATTATAGATAATAACAAGGAAAAATCAAGAGATACACAAAACGATCTTGTCTTATAGTAATCTGGTAGAAACGTGGTAAAATATAGGGGCTCGTCTGT
>CAZBRK010000058.1:0-2834 GCA_964494445.1 uncultured Pseudomonadales bacterium | reverse complement strand
TTTAGTAGGAACACTGACTTTGATGTATGCAGTGCCTTTTTCTTGTTTGTCTATTTTTATATCCATGATGGCGATTGTAACATGAAACTAAGGGTGTCAGAGGTGGGAGTTGAACCCACACGAGAATAATCTCACTGGATCCTAAATCCAGCGCGTCTGCCAATTTCGCCACTCTGACGAGTAGATATATTTTATCATCTTGAAGCTATTCAAGCTCGGAAAAGAATTGAAGAACACCATTAGCCCAGGAACCCTGTGATGGAGGAGTGTAGGTTTGCATGACGGCAAAGGGGTCGGCATCAAAGTTGCCTTTGAGGAATTTTTCTTTAAATTGAGGAGCGATGGAGGTGATGGCGTGTTCATAATTATCAAAACGGGTAACCTTGTCTCCGTATATCCCCCATCCCCAACAGTTGTAGGAGTTGGGTGGAATTTTTTTACATAAATTTGATTCTTGTTGGGCGATGGCTACCATCCAACGATAGTCCATGTCGTTTTCGTCGGCTGCTTGAACCAAGAATTCAGCGTAGGGTTCTAAAGGAGAGTGGTATTTTTGTAGATACTGACGGATGATTTCAGGACGAGCATCGGCTGTTTTAAGGGAGGTTTTGATTAAACGAGTTTGACTGGGTAAAGCGGCATAGACGAGAGAACGATCACTGATGTGATTAAGAGGAAGTTGAATAGAAGGGCCGGAGTTGTTGTTTTCGGATAATAGACGAGAGTTCAAACTCTGGGCAAGTTGGATAGTAAAGACAAAAATGAGGCTGTAAGCGAGTAGTTTTTTGATCATGGACAGTTATATCCATGCTGTCAGGTTGAAAAGGAAAAGTCAAGTTCAGGAGGGGTTAATAATCTTACTTCATTACGTAGTAACTAGATTTAGTAGATCCTTTTCTTTCTACAAAGCCCTTTTCCACAAGCGCTTTTAATAGATTGTGTGCTTGTTGTCTTGACACCTTGAATTTTTTTGCAATCTCTGCTGAAGTGATCTCTGGTTGTCGTTCCATTATTTGTAGAACCTCTTTTTCTTTATTTGTTGGTCGTTTAGCTATAGACACAGTTTTCATTGCATTTTCAAATTTAGACAAAGCACTTTGTAGTGAATATTTCACCCCTTCGGCAAAATATTCGAGCCATATGGCAACATTGCCTTTATCGGCTTCATGTAGACCGTCTGAATATTGAATTCTATCAATATCATAGTAATCATCCAAGATAAAATAGCGATTAATATCGTATCCTTGTTTTAAGAACAGTAAGGCTGTCAAAAGTCTGGCTACTCGACCATTACCATCCTCGAAAGGGTGTAAATATACTAATTGGTGATGAAACAGACCTGCTTTTAAAATAGCAGGTATTTCATCTTTGCTATTTACCCAAGTAAATAAGTTTTTTAATTCTTTTTCAATTTCTTTTTGTTTATGAAAAGGAGGTTCATGTTTCACTTTTAACGAAAAACCTTCTTGGCTTTCTTTCTTTTTTTCATGGAATTTACCAATCACTACTCTTTCATTTCTAATTTTACCTGCGAAATTGGCTATCCCGTCCATTAACTGAAGGTGGATTCTTTTTAAAAGTTCAATTCCAAAGGGTGTTTCGGTGTAGTTTTTTAGATTGCTTAAAATTTCAAAGTAATTAACCACTTCTTTTTCATCTCGATTAACCGGTACCCTATCATTAAGTAGCAAGTTAGTTACCTCTGGCAAAGTAAGTGGATTACCTTCAACTTTGTTTGAAGCATGTGAAGATTGAATAAGATTGTTTCTTTTTAAATTCAATTCCAGTTTTTGGGGAATCTTTAAACCTTCAATTTGGCCGTAAAGACGTTCTATTTGGGTAATTAAACTAACCAGTTTTGGGGTTAGTTGATATTGTGGGAGATATGTTTTGGACATTGATTCATTATACATAAAAGATCAATAATTGTAAAGTTATTTGTAAATTTAATTGTAAACTTAACTGTAAAGTTATTAGTAAATATGAATCGCTGTGTGTGCGCCCGGAGGGACTCGAACCCACAATCCCTTCGTCCGAAGCGAAGTGCTCTATCCAATTGAGCCACGGGCGCATAGGTGGGTCCGGTGGGGATCGAACCCACGACAACCTGCTTAAGAGGCAGGTGCTCTAACCAGCTGAGCTACGGACCCAAGTGAGATATATTTTAACACTTGAGAAAAAAACAAGTACTCCTGACTACTAGTTATCAAGTAGATGCCACATTGCCATGGCGGCATAGGTTTTGTAAGGACTCCAGGTTTCTACAATTTTTTCTAGTTTTTCCGTGGATAGTTCTTTGGGTCCTGCAAATTTATTAATCCCCTTTTTTAATCCCAGATCTCCCCAGGAAAATATATCTTCTCTTCCTAGTTTAAACATCATAAACATCTCGGCGGTCCAGCGCCCGATCCCTTTAACCTCGGATAGTTTTTCGATTAATATTTCGTTGTCTAGCTTTGAGAGGTCTTCGAGTATTAGTTCTTTGTTAAGAACTCTATTAGAAAGATCGGTAACACTTCTGACTTTAGCCCAGGATAGGCCGGCTTCTCGTATGTGTTCCTGATTGGAGTTAAGAATAGATTGTGGAGTAATTTCTTTTTTCATCAGGTCTTCAAATCTAAGGAAGATTGCTTGAGCGGCTTTTCCGGCTAGTTGTTGGCCTATTATGGTGCGACAAAGAGACTTGAAAATTAAGTTTGAGTCAAGTATTTCATCTCTAAACCATTTCTCGAAATTTACTTGATCAATTATCTTGGCCAGTTTTGAGTCGACGGAGTTAAAGTGTTTAATTACTTTAGATTTTGGAGTTCTCATTGAAGTATTTTACTATTATT
>CAZBRK010000057.1:0-2870 GCA_964494445.1 uncultured Pseudomonadales bacterium | reverse complement strand
GGCGGATAGAGAGCCTGCTAAGGGCTCTAGGGCTAGGGCTGCTTGGGCAGTGTTGGTGATGTTAGTAATGTTGTTTTGATGGAGAGTTCCAGCGGCAGAAGCGAGAACAAAAAACATAACAAGATTACTAAGAACCATACCGACAACGACGTTTTGGCGCATACCTTTGACTTCCTTTTGGGTGACGAGCATACGTTTAAGTCCAGCTTGGCTTCTTTGTTCTTCTACTTCTCCGGAAGCTTGCCAGAAAAAGAGGTATGGAGAGATGGTGGTACCGAGCATGGCGACAATGCCAGTAAGATTGGTACGGTTAATATTGAACCTGGGAATGAGGGCGTGGGAAATGACTTCTCTGAAGGAAAGATTGGTGAAGAAGGCAGAAGCAATGTAGGCAAGGACAGGCAGGGTGAACCAGCGGAAGAGAGAAGAAAGGCGTTCATAGGAGAAGAAGATGAGACTGAGAAGAATGACGAGGGAAAGAACTATGGCCCAGACTACTTTAGGAAGAGGAATGAGGAGATTGAGGGAAGCGGTCATACCGGCTAGGTCAGCGGCAATGTTGAAGGTGTTGGCGAAGAACATGAGAAAGATGACTATATATAGCAGCCAGCGAGGAAAACGGTCTTTCATGTTGCCAGCTAAACCTTTTTTGGTAGCCATGCCTATACGGGCACACATTTCTTGAATGGCGATCATTAGAGGGATGGTGAGGAGGGTGGTCCAGATGAGTTGGAGTCCGCTTTGAGCTCCGACTATTAGGCAGGTCATTATGCCTGAGGGCTCGTCATCAGCAGCGCCGGTGATGATGCCTGGACCAATAGATCTAAAGAGGGATTTTATCTTAGAGGTGGCCTTGTTGAACATAGCTTGTTTTTAATTTTATATTATTTTAAAAAAGAAAGTTGTTAACAAATGGCAATTCTTTTAGGTTGGTGTATGGGTTAATTATTTTGTGTGGAAAAAGGGGGTTTTTTGTGGATATGTGTGGGTATTTATCCCCTGTTTTGGCTAGTTTTAAATAAAAGTGTAGAATCTGGGTATGAATTCTAAAAAAGAGAATTCTGCCCTGAGTGAAGAGGAATTGTTATTGGAGAAATGGGAGAAAAGGTTGAGAGAGACTGGTGTTCCTCTTGAGATGTGGGGAAAGGGAAAAGCTAAGACTCTGAGTCATTTGGTTGGAGAAATCTCTAGAGAAGCAATTAATATCTTTTTTGATGAGGAACGAGGGAAATGGGTAAGAGAAGTTAAGCCCGTAGAGGTTCATGTTTTTTATGAGTCCTCAGAAGGAGTTACTTATTTTTTGAGAGAGGATGGGCAGATATTTAAAGACGGAAGGGAGCGAAAACGAGGTTTTCCCTGGGTAGGAGAAAAAATGGAGAAAGGCGAAGATATCCTGTCAGCGTCAATAAGGGCAGTAAAAGAAGAACTTGGTCTAGTCCCCCCTTTTGCGTCAGGACCTGGACATTTTGAGAATAAAGAGATTGAGAGAAGTTCGGGTAGTTATCCGGGGTTTATTTCAAGACATTCAGTGAGTTGTTTTGAAGTTTACTTAACTCCAGAACAGTTTAATCCGGAAGGATATGTTGAAGAACAGGAGGATAAGAGTACTTTTTTTGTGTGGGAGGAGAAATTTGCTTAATATCAATCATTTTTGTATATTTTATTGATTATTCGGGTTATATACGGGATAATGAATTTATGCCTGCCCGCAGAATACTAATTCCAAAAAAGAGACTTCAAAAAATGTATTTTGAAGACAGAATGTCGATGTCAAAAATCGCTATAGCGTTTAATTGTGATCATGTAACGATAGTTAATCGATTTAAAGAATTTGGTTGGGTATCTAGAGGACCAAGAGGAACAAGGAAAGCGATTGATATTAAAAAAGATTATTTATCCCACTTGTATGTCACAAAACGATTGTCTATGCAAAAAATAGCAAAAAGAATGAATTGTAGTAAAGGTGGGATAGAAAGAAAAATTAAACTTTTTGGGATAAGAACGAGAGGGAATAATACTCGAGTTCATTGGAAATATCCAGTTAAAAAAGATTTTAATGGAAATTTATTGGATAAATCGTACATGATAGGTTTTCGTCTAGGAGACCTGAACGCTACCGAGACAAGTCAGTTAGTTGTACTACGGTGTTCAACAACAAAAATTGCTCAAATTGAGTTAATTGATAATCTATTTAATAAGTATGGTGGAGTTAAAACAAGTCTTGCAAAAAGGGGAACTTTTGAAATTTATTGTTATTTAAATAAAACATTTGGTTTTCTGACTTCAAATAAAAAAAATATTCCTATATGGATTAAAAAGAATAAGAGTTATTTTTTTGGGTTTTTTGCAGGCTATATGGACGCCGAGGGCTATATTGATGTAAAAAGGAAGGGTTTTCAATTGCAAAGCCAAGACATTACTATTATTTGGAATAGTTATAAATTGTTAAACCAATTCGGTATTAAATGTAACTCACCAATACTTAGTAAAAAAGCTGGTTGTGTAGATAAAAGAGGAATTAAGAATAATAAAGACTGTTGGCGTATAAGCATATACAAAAGAAGTGATGTTATTAATTTAACAAGAATCCTTTTATTGTACTCAAAACATGAAGATAAAATTGAGAACCTGCAGGCGATTGTAAAAAAATTACATCATACCCGGCATACCACTGGTGGTATCTGCTGACTTATCGTCTTTACTTTCAATGTCTGTGACCAAGGCCTCCGTAGTGAGAATCATGCTAGCAACTGAGGCTGCATTTTGTAGAGCTGATCTAGTTACCTTTACGGGATCGATTATTCCTGCTGTGAATAGGTTTTCGAATTCTAGAGTTTGAGCATTGAAACCAAAGTTGTGGTCTTTGCTTT
>CAZBRK010000056.1:0-2873 GCA_964494445.1 uncultured Pseudomonadales bacterium | reverse complement strand
AGTCTCTTAGGTTGTGTACCTTGATCTCTACGGCGCCTTTTTCTTGGGCTCGTTTTAAGATGCTCTCAGACAAGGGTCCTGTAAACATCTGAGGGAATAAAGTTAAAATATCTATTTTCATAAGCTTTATTATACTGGAAACATTACTTATAATAGTAAATTACACAGAGCGTTCTGACATCAGATATACAGAAACGTTAGGCAATATATATTTTTTCATCATTATGGGATTTATTTGGCATAAAAGCAGTAACTTTCTCTCATTAAAACCGATAACCCAAGTGTATTGTGTTTGCTTTAACAGTTCAGGTCATGTCTTGATTAAGAGAGAGCCTGGTAAATTGTGGAATCTTCCGGGCGGAACAGTCGAGCATAATGAAACCCCTATACAAACATTGGAGAGAGAACTAGAAGAGGAAGTTGACGTTGTTGTTGGTGATAATAAAATGATTGGTTACTATAAAGTCGTTTCAAGTAAACCCACAATTTATCAATTGAGGTTTGCCGCAATGATACACAAATTAAATACTCAAACAAAGGATCCTGATATTGACTTAATAAACGAGAGAAAACTTGTTAAACCAAATGAATTTTTTGATTACGTTAAAATTGAAAATTACCACCCAATGTTAGATGAAGCGGTGAAGTGGTTTGAGAAAAATAAACTTCTTCGCTAACTATACGACCCCACTGTGTTTTTAGCCAGTCGATCAGTTTAAAAATTCTATTTTCCTCCTTTGGGTTGCCTAACACTGCATATCTGGCTCGTCGGTTACACCTCCTCGACCATATCCTTCACGCTTTTCAGGTAAAATATTGTAAAGCGTTTCGACATCAGATATACAGAAACGTTAGCTGAAATAATCAAATTACAAATATGATCTACTTAATTGGAGGTTCACCACGCAGCGGAAAAACAATTTTATCGAAAAAACTATCTAAGAAATTGGGTATTCAAAACATATCAACCGATATACTACGCTTATTTATGGTTGCTTCTCTAAACGAAGACGATAAATATAAATATTTTCCATTTGAAAAGATGTTCGATTTGGCTATCACTGTTGATACCTTCTATAAACAAACTTCTGGAGCTGACATGCTATCAGCAGACATTGAAGAGGCAAAAAACTTAATGCCAGGAATACTTGCTTTTATAGAGTATTTTAAAAATGCTGAAACCGACTACATCATTGAAGGTGTGCATTTTTTACCAAGCTTAATTAATCACCTGAAGGAAGATGAGGGTATCAAAATCATTATTCTTACCAAAAATAATAGCGATAAAATTTATGATGGTCTAAAAGAGAATGAGGGTAAAGGTGACTGGATAGCAGATAATATTAATGATGATCAAATTTTATTAAAAGCAGCCAAATCATTAGCTCAATATGGAAAATATTTTGAAGCAGAGTCCACTAAATATGGCTTTCACTGTATAAATACTGAGGATAATTTTCTTGATAAAATCGAAGACGCTCTAAGCTATTTAGAATAATTTGATTACATCCTCTAACATTGCATATCTAATTCACTCGTGCCCTCCTTCACCCAAATTTTTACTACTTCCACTGTTTTGGTACAATACACATATGCAAACTAAAGTTCTAAACTATCGAATCATTGTTTCTCCGGATACGCAAACTGGAACGGGTAAACCTGGCTTCACCGCTCTCTGTCCTACTCTAGGTGTAGCTGATGATGGTGACACAGTAGAACAGGCTCTAGCCAATGTCAGAGGTGCCATTCAGGTATTTATAGATAGCCTAGTTGAGGATAATGAGCCAGTTTCTGCAGACCAACCAGAACATGACATTATCACCACCACTCAAGTAGATGCTCCAGATCACTTCCAGTTTGTTTAAGATCAATGCTTAAATTGCCCCAAATTAAACCTAAAGAGATTGAAAAGGTATTACTCAAGTTAGATTTTATTCCTCGCCAAGGCAAAGGTAGTCATGTGGTATTTAAACATTCTGACGGACGTAGAACTGTAATCCCTGCCCACAAACATCCAATCAGAACAGGTACTCTCAGGGCAATTTTAAGGCAAATTGATCTTTCTGTCGAAGATTTTTTAAGTAACTTAAAAAAGTAATAATAACCTCGCATATACAGAAACGTTGTACAAAAACCATTTAATATCCTACGGTTTTTGTAAACCCTCACACAACACTGTATATCCGGCTCGTTCTTGCCATTGCTCGACCCAAATTTTTATTATTTCCACTGTTTTGGTATAATTAACTCACTATGAAATCACAAAAAAAAACCGTTCTAGATTATCGAGTAATCCTAAGACCTGATACACGAACCGGTAGTAAAAAATCATGTTACGTTGCTTTTTGTCCGACTCTGGGCGTAGTTGATGATGGAAATAGCCCTCAAGAGGCCTTAAAAAATATCCAAGGCACAATTGGTTTTCATTTAGAGTCTCTACAAAAAGAACGTAAAGAAATTCCTGTTGATCACCCAAATGAGGAAATGGTAACCAATACTCAAGTGCCTTTTTCTCCCAACGCATTCACTCGGTTTACCGTTTAGGTATGGCCAAACTGCCTGCTGTCAAACCTAAAGATGTAGTCAAAAAACTTATTAAGTTGGGATTTAAGGTTACTAGACAAACCGGTAGTCATGTTCGGCTAATCCATCCAGACGGCAGGGCTACTACAGTGGCTATGCATAATCGAGATTTGCCAAAAGGCACTTTACGAGCCATCCTGAGGCAAAGTGAAATAATTGTAGAGGAATTTCTTAAAAAATAAAACAAAACTTTACATATACAGAAACGATATCTTTTAAAATATGAAATCAAAACACTGGTTCTTACCCAAATGCTACGGTTATGGATTTTTTCCTATTACTTGGCAGGG
>CAZBRK010000055.1:0-2908 GCA_964494445.1 uncultured Pseudomonadales bacterium | reverse complement strand
AACCTAAAAAAACCTCTTCTACTTCTCAAACTCCCACCACCAACCTTCCTATCCCCTTCACTCCCACCACTCCCAACACCCTTGTTGGTCTTACCCTTACTCCAGACACCCATATTCTAGATACTGCCCTCATTGAAATAATTCACAATGGCCTCACCGTCAGAGCTACTAAATCCAACAAACTCGGCCAATTCCTCTTTGCCAAACCTTTAGAAGATGGTCTCTATCAAATAAAGACTGAGAAACCCGATTTTAAATTCAACATTTACTCTCTCAAACTTGACGGAAACATCGTCAAACCTCTTAAAATTCAAGCCCAATCATGAGCCAATCAATCAAAGCCTCTACCCAAGAACACTTAGACGTCTACACCATCAAGGATCACTTGGTGTATCTTAAAGATGGCTCAGTTGCCCTCGTTCTTAAAACCACCGCCATCAACTTCAATCTTCTCTCTGAAGAAGAACAAGACGCCACCATCTACTCCTACGCTGCTCTCCTCAACTCTCTCTCTTTTCCCATCCAAATCCTCATTCGTTCTCAAAGAAAAAACATCACCGACTACCTCGACCGTCTCGATCAAAGAATTCAAGCTACCTCTTCTCAAAAAATCAAAGAATCAATCATCAACTACCGTCAATTTGTTAAAAGCCTCGTCAAAGAAAATCAAGTCCTTGAAAAGAAATTCTACATCGTCATTCCTTTTAGTACTCTTGAACTTGGCCTCACCGCTAAAAGCTTTAATCCTTTTGCAAAAAATCCCCAGAAACCTCCTTTTGATCTCGATCATATTACCGAAAAAGCTTCTCTCACCCTCTATCCTCGCCGTGACCACCTCATCCGTCAATTTGCTCGCCTCGGTCTTTCTGTTAAACAACTCACCACCACCGAACTAACCAATCTCTTTCATCATGCTTACAATCCTAACTCAGAAAACAATCTCATTTCTTCTATCAATCCTCAACAACAAACTCAAAACCTTACTACCACCAAGACTGTTTTAAAAAACCAACAAAAATGAAACTACCTTTTACTAAAACACCATCCCCACCCAAACAAGCTCCTCCTCCTAATATCCCTCGTTCTGGTGCCGCCCCCCCTCAACCTCCTCAACCCGTCAATATTGATCTTAAATCAGCCAAGAATCCTTCCTCCTCAACCCAACAACCTTCTGCCATTCAAAACATCATCGCTCCTCCTCACATAGAAGTAGACTTCAGCCACATCAAAATTGAAGATCGATACTTCCGCACCCTCTTCATCGTTGGCTATCCCCGCTACGTCTCAGCTAACTGGCTATCCCCTCTCATTAACTTTGACCACTCTCTCGACGTCTCTATGTACATCTTCCCTTCTGACTCCAAAGACACTCTTGATAATCTTCGTCGTCGTATTGCCGAAATGGAAGCTGAAATTAACTCCGACATTCAAAGAGGTCGTATCCCCCAAGCTGGTACTCAAGCCGCCCTTGATGACGCCAAGTCTCTTCAAGAAAGACTTGTTAAAGGCGCCGAAAGATTTTTCCAATTCTCTCTTTACGTCACCATCTCCGCCGACTCTGTTAAACAACTAAACACCATCACTCAACAAGTTCAGTCCACCCTCGCCTCACTTCTCATCATCTCCAAAACCGCTTCTCTTTCCATGGAGGACGCTTTTAAAACTACCTTACCTTACTGCAAAGATCGTCTCATGATCACTCGTAACATGGACACCACTGCTCTCTCCACCACCTTTCCTTTCACCTCTTCTGAACTCTCTGACAACCAAGGTATTCTCTACGGTATCAACGCCCACAATGACTCTCTAGTTCTCTTCGACCGTTTCTCCCAAGAAAACGCCAACATGCTAGTTCTGGCCACCTCTGGTTCTGGTAAATCCTACTCAGTCAAACTGGAAATCATGCGTTCTCTCATGTTTGACACCCAATCAATCGTCATCGATCCTGAAAACGAATACGAAATGCTCACCAAAGCCGTTGGTGGTAACCACATCTCTTTCTCCAAAACATCTTCCAACCGTATTAATCCTTTCCAAATCGCCAAATCTCAAGACTCCAATGAAGACGAGCTCAGTTACAAATTCCTCTTTCTTCACTCTCTCCTCAAAATCATGCTAGGCAAGATGACTCCTACTGAAGACGCCATCCTTAATCGAGCACTCTCTCTCACCTATCGTCAAAAGGGTATCACCGACGATCCTTCCACCCACACCATTGAACCTCCTCGCATGGAAGATCTCTACAAAACCCTCATTGGTATGGAAGATGAAACTTCTAAAAATCTTTCTGCCCGTCTTGAAAGATACGTCATGGGCTCTCTTAAGGGTATCTTTGACCAACAGTCCAATATTGACATTGATGCTCCTGTTACCGTCTTTACTCTCCGAGAACTGGGTGACGAAATCCGTCCTATCGTCATGTTCATCATCCTCGACTACATCTGGACTCAGATCAGAAAAGATCTCAAAAAAAGACTCCTCATCGTTGACGAGGCTTGGTATCTCATGCGTTACGAAGACTCTGCCAAAATCCTTCAAAGTTTTGTTAAACGTGCCCGTAAATACTATCTCGGCGTTACCGTCATCTCTCAAAACGTCGACGATTTTCTTAACTCCCCTTACGGTAAAGCCATTATCACCAACTCTGCTATTAAAATGCTCTTCAAACAATCACCCGCCGCCATCAATCAGATCGCCGAAACTTTCTATCTCTCCCAAGGAGAAAAACACCTCCTTCTCTCTGCTGGCATTGGTGAAGGTATATTCTTTGCCGGTCAAAACCACGTCGCTCTCAAAGTTGTCTCTTCTCCAGACGAACACGCCCTTGCCACCACCAAACCCTCAGAAATTCTTGATCGCCAACAACAAGAAGAATAGCCCTCTTTTTCTCTACTCCTGCTAAACTATA
>CAZBRK010000054.1:0-3176 GCA_964494445.1 uncultured Pseudomonadales bacterium | reverse complement strand
GGTTTTGACAGTTTTACATCATACTCCCGATCCTGAAAAACTTTTGAAAGAGGTGGGGAGAGTGGCAGATAGGATGGTGGTGGTTGAAGATGTCTATGGTGGTTTGGTGGGAAAGTATGTAACCTTTTTTTTTGATAGTTTATTTAATCTTGAGTTTTTTGGTCATCCACATAGTAATAAGAGTGATGAAGAATGGAAGAAGTGTTTTAAAAGATTAGGTTTTTCTTTAGTGAGAGAAGACAAAAAGCGTTCGATGGTGTTTTTTGAGCATGGGATTTATATTTTAGAAAGAGAAAAAAGGAGTTGATTAGGGAGATTAATATGATGATTTGATATAATAAGGGCTAGACCGCTCAGCAAGTTCTTAGTTTTTCCTAAGTATCATGTTCTGAGAGATTAAAATAGTGTTGCCCTGTGGTCTATGGGTGACTGTTTAGAAAGAAAGGATACTATGGAAAATTCCGTTAATCCAAAAAAATTATATATTGGGAACCTTCCCTTTTCAATGTCTGAAGAAGAGGTGAAAAGTATGTGTGCTGAGTTCGGCGAAATCGTCGAGTTCACCATGATTACTGATCGCCAAACTGGTCGTCCAAAAGGCTTCGGCTTTGTGGAGTATGCAGAGAAAGAAATGGCTGAAGCAGCCATGAAAGCTCTGGATGGCAAAGAAGAAGGTGGAAGAAACCTATTTGTTAAGGTTGCTCAACCAAAGAAACCCCGTGAAGACAGAGGGTCTTTCGGTGGTGGCTTCGGTGGTGGACCTCGCAGATAAATCAAGCAATTGAATTTTAGTTTAGGGCCTGTCTTTTGATGGGCCCTAAATTTATGGGGAGAATAGAGTAGAATTGGAGGCAGAATGGATCAAATTGAAGAAGTAAAGAAAAAGACAGACATGGTCACTTTAGTGAGTGAGTATGTGGAGTTAAAAAAGGCGGGTCGTAATTTTAAAGGTCTGTGTCCGTTTCACAATGAGAAGACTCCTTCCTTTACTGTAAATGAAGAGTTGCAGATTTTTAAGTGTTTTGGTTGTGCTAAGGGTGGAGATGCGATTTCTTTTTTGATGGAGATTGAAGGGTTAGAGTTTGGAGAAGCTTTAACAAAATTGGCTGAGAGAGCAGGGGTGAAATTAACATATCAAGATAGAGGAGATAAGAGAGGGGAGAAAGAAGAACTATTAAAGATACATCTGTTGGCACAGGAGTACTATCATTATTTGTTACAGAAACATGATGTGGGAAAGTGGGCAAGGAAGTATTTAAAAGAGAGAGAGATGGATGAGAAGTTGATTGAGACTTTTGGTTTAGGTTTTTCACCGACGGGCTGGGATGGCTTGACTAGATTTTTAAGGGATAAAAAAGGGTTTAAAGAAGAAGCGATAATTAAGAGCGGATTGGGAATACGAGGACAGAAGGGAGTTTATGACAGATTTAGAGGTAGACTGATGTTTCCCTTATTAGATAGTGGGGGTAAGGTGGTGGGTTTTTCTGGTAGGGTTTTGCCTAGTTTGGCGCGTAAAAATGAACCGAAGTATATTAATTCACCAGAGACGGCGATATATCACAAGTCGGAGATGTTGTTTGGATTGACTCAAGCGAAACAGGAGATGAGGAAGAAGGGACAGGTGGTAGTGGTAGAAGGAGAGATAGACATGATTAGTAGTTTTGCTGCAGGTGTGACAGAGACGGTAGCCATTAAAGGTTCGGCTTTGACGGGGGAGATGATAGAAAGATTGGCGCGATTGGTGGAAACGATTGTTTTTGCATTGGATGCTGATGAGGCTGGAGAAAAAGCGATGAAGAGATCGGTGGAGATGGCTGAAAAAAGAGGTTTAGAGATAAAGGGAGTATGGTGGGAAGAAGGAAAAGACCCAGATGATATTGCTAGAGAAAATCCGGGTAAATGGAAAAAAATTGTAGAGAAGTCGATACCGATATATGAATTGGTAATGAAAAGGTCGATAGTTAAGTGGAAGGATAAAGGAGTAAAAGGAGTAAAAAAGATAGTAATGGAGGTAGTACCTTTCTTGGCTAAGATTGATAATGAGGTGGTGAGAGAGGTATGGGTAAAAAGGCTGGCAAAGGAGCTAGAAGTAAGTAAAGAGAGGGTATGGGATGAAACAGAGAAGGTAAGGAAGGGTGTGGTGGAAAAGAAGGATAAGGGGGAAAAGAAAGACAAGGGTGAGGTAAAAACAGAAAAAGGAAAGAAACTGGCAAGACAGTTGTTGGCGATGTTGATGCAGGAGGGTGTAGAGAGAAAAGCTGAGATTCGAAAGATTTTGGTAGATTTGAAGATTGGTGAAGTAGAAGGGAAGCTGTTGGGGAAGTTTTTAGATGGGAAAGTGAAGAAAGCAGAGGAGTGGATTAAGAAATTACCAAAAGAACTGAGGGAAGTGGCAGAAGAGTGTTATTTAATAGAGATAGAGAGAGGGGTGGAAGAGAAGGGGATGGTGGGAATTGCGGTAGAGTTGGCGAGAGAGAAATTGAGAGAAGAAAGAGTGGGTTTGGTAGAGAAGTTAAGGAAAGCAGAGGAAAAAAATGAGGAAAAAGAGATAAAGAAATTGAGTGAAAGATTGGCGTTATTAGACCAGAAAGAAAGCTCAATTTTAGGTTATTTAGCTTGATTTTTAGCCGTTTTGTGGTATGCTAGTAACAATTGTTTCCCTAAGGATGTTCTATGGCTAAAAAAAAGAAAGCAGAAAAAAAGTTGTTTTCAATTCCGATGAGGATAAAGAAATTGGTGGAGAAAGGAAGAGAAAATAAGTTTGTGACGCAGGATGAGATTTTGGGATTTTTTCCTGATGCAGAGGATAAAGTAAAGGAACTGGATGAGTTGTATGATGCATTGTTTAGAGAAGATATTGACGTGTTTGAGAGTGTTTTAGATGGAGAAGAGGAGACAGTGGAGATTAGTGAGAGCTTAGAAAAAGAGTTGGATGAGGTGAATAAGATGGGAAGAAAGATTATCAATGATCCGGTGAGGATGTATTTGAGAGAAATTGGAAGGATTCCTCTTTTAAAGAGAGAAGAGGAAATTGCTTTGGCTCAGGGAGTTGATAGAGGGGACAAGAAGTCAAAGTCAAAACTTACTCAGAGTAACTTAAGATTAGTAGTTTCAATTGCTAAGAAGTATATGGGTAGGGGAATGAGCTTTTTGGACTTGATTCAGGAAGGTAATAA
>CAZBRK010000053.1:1311-3208 GCA_964494445.1 uncultured Pseudomonadales bacterium | reverse complement strand
TTAATTATGATGTGCCAGAGAGCTATGATGATTATGTGCACAGAATTGGTCGTACAGGTAGAGCAGGTAAAAAGGGAGTGGCATTGACCTTTGTGAACTAAAAGTTTTTTTGATTTGTTTTGTTAGAATAGGGTTAATTACTTTTTAAAACAATAATGAAAAAGAATAAAAAAATAAGAGGTTTTGTTGATTTTGTTAGAGAACAGGGAGTGGTAGGTTTGGCAGTAGGTTTTATTTTAGGTGGATCGATTAAGGAAGTAGTGTCTTCTTTAGTAGAGGATGTGATTAATCCTTTGTTGGGAGTAGTTTTGGGTGGAACTGAGGGTTTAGAGATGGCGGTGTTTAATGTTGGTTCAGTGGAGATTATGTGGGGAAGTTTTGTGGCAACGTTAATTGATTTCTTGGTGATTGCTACAGTAGTTTATTTTGGAGTAAAAGGTTTGGGGTTGGATAAGCTGGATAAGAGTAAGAAATAGGGGATAAGAATTTTTTTCTGTTTATGGTTTGAAGTGGTGGGAAATATAACATATAATATAGGTTAGTATTGCACTTTAACTTTTAAACAAGGACATGGAGGTGGGTAATGAAGATTAAATCTTTGGTGGGAAGGCTAATTGAGATTGAGGATAATAGATGGATGCAGTGGTTGGCTGGTTTTGGGTTTTTGGTTTTTTTTAGGTTGATTTCTGGTAGATGGGGTTATGTCTTGGCGATAATGATGGGAATGATTGGGCATGAATGGGGACATAAGTTGGTTTACTGGGTGAAAGACGTGAAGACAAAGATACTATTTTTGTTTCCTCTGGGAATGGTGACGATGCCAAGGAATGAAGAGGAAGATGAAAAATCAAATAAGCTGTCCAGATGGAGTTTGGCTTGGTTGATGCAGGCAGGAGTGATGGTTAATGTAAGTTTGGTGTTGTTGGGCCAGTGCCTATTTATGTTTAGTAAGGGTTGGTGGTCTGAATTTGGAGTGGATCTAATTGCCATTAATGGTTTTTTGGGTCTGTTTAATCTGTTGCCGGTAGGTCAGTTAGATGGGGGATTATTGTTTTTAATGATGGGATCTTCTTTGAAAGTAGAAGAAAGGAGACAATTATCAAGAGCAATGGTGATGATGGCAGGAGTACTTTTAGGAGTAGTTTTGTCGCCGACAATGTGGGTGGAAAAAGAAATGTTAGCAGTGAGACTGTTGGGTGCTTTAGGGTGGTTAACTATGGGAGTGGTTTTTTCTGCTGAAGCGTGGTTTAAAGGAAAAACAGATGTGAACTTAATACTTGACTTGAATTCGGTTATGATGACCAAGAAGGAGGTTGTTATTCATTTCAGCTTGTATATGTTGCTGATCTTTATATCTGCAAGTTTGTTAATGGGTCCTTTGTTTTAAGATGTAGCCTCTCTAGGAGTTTTAATTCTTGGAGAGGTTTTTTTTATTTGTTTTTTACTTTTCTTCAATAAGAACTTTGGTGATGGAGATTGGGTTAACAGGAGTGGAGTTTTCACCCATGGAGTTGGGTTTGGTGGGGGAGGTAGCGATGGTGTCGACTACTTCTAGTCCTTGGGTTACTTGACCAAAAATGATGTAGTTTTTGGGAAGACCTTGATCTTGATGCATGATGAAGAATTGAGAGCCGTTGGTGTCAGGACCAGAGTTGGCCATGGCAACGGTGCCACGGGTGTACTCACCAGTAAAAGGTTCGTCTTCAAATTTATATCCTGGTCCGCCTGTACCAGTGCCGGTGGGGTCACCACCTTGGATCATGAAGCCGTCAATGGTGCGGTGGAAGATGGTGCTGTTGTAGAAGTCGTTTTTAGCGAGATAGACAAAGTTGTTAACGGTGATGGGGGTGTTTTGAGGATCGAGAGTAATAATAATATCTCCTTTGTCGGTTTTGAG
>CAZBRK010000053.1:0-1211 GCA_964494445.1 uncultured Pseudomonadales bacterium | reverse complement strand
AGAGAAGATTATATTAACAGGAAAAAGAGCAATTAGGAAGAGAGGATAAAGTTGGTAAAATGATATGTAATGAAAAAAATATTTATTTTTGTTTTGATGGTGTTGGTGTTTGGGGGGGTGAAGGTGAGTGGTGTGAAGGCAGAAGAAGTTAGAGATGAAAGACTAGAGGGGACAGTAGAAGAGGTTTTGTTAGAGCAGAGGAAGAGTGTTGATGGAAGCAGTTGGTACTATCAGGAGATGAGTTTTAGAGTAGATAGAGGGAGTTTGGAAGGAGATACGATAGAGATAAAGAATGGAGAGATGGGGACTACGAGGACAGAGAGATATGAGAAAGGGGATAAATTAGTGGTTGGTTATAGTGAAACAGTAGAAGGAGAGACATATTTTTATATTATTGATTATGTGAGAAGACCGATGTTGGGATGGTTGTTGTTAGCATTTGTGGTGGTGACGGTGGTAATTGTAAAGAAGTGGGCAGTGACATCTTTTTTAGGGATGGCTTTTTCTTTTTTGGTGATTTTTAGAGTAATTTTACCGGCGATTATTGAAGGACAAGATCCGGTGTGGGCGGCGATTGGAGGGGCAGTGTTAATAATTCCTGCAAGTTTTTACTTGTCACACGGATTTAATAGAAAAACTAATGCAGCTATTTTTGGAACGATAGTGTCTCTAATGGTAATTGGTTGGTTGTCTAAGTGGTTAATAGAGATGGGGAATTTTACAGGATTGGCAAGTGAGGAAGCCGGTTTCCTTTTGATAGAGAGTGGTGGAGGAGTGGATATGAAAGGAATCTTGTTGGCTGGGATTATTATTGCAGCTTTGGGAGTACTTGATGATGTGACTGTTTCTCAAGCGGCTATAGTGACGGAGTTAAAAGAAACAGACAAGAGTTTGAAAGTGAGGGAGTTGTACAAGAAAGCAATGAGAGTTGGTCATGATCACATTACGTCGATGATTAATACTTTGGTGTTGGTGTATGCAGGAGCGGCAATGCCCTTGTTGTTGTTATTTGTGAGTGGGGGCTTGAGTTTTAGTGAGGTAATTAATTATGAAATGGTGGCAGAAGAAGTGATTAGAACTTTAGTGGGAAGTATTGGTTTAGTGTTGGCGGTGCCGATAACAACAATCATTGCGGCAGTGATGGTGAAGAAGAAAAAGTAAGTTGTTAAAGAAGGGATTGAGGAGGATAAAAGTTGTTTTTGAGGACTTTT
>CAZBRK010000052.1:0-3303 GCA_964494445.1 uncultured Pseudomonadales bacterium | reverse complement strand
ACTTTCTTTACTCCTTTAATTCCCCTCAGCCAATCTAATAACTGCTTCTGATCAGCATGTGCACTCATACTACTTATCTCACTCACACCTGCTCTCACTATTACTTCTTTTCCATCAATTCTCACACTTTTCTCTCCTTCCTGCACCTTTCTCCCCAGGCTATTCTCTGCCTGATACCCCACAAACAACACAATTGTTGAATTTCTTCCCAAATACTTCTTTGCATGACCCAGTATCCTTCCTCCAGTCATCATTCCACTCCCAGCCACAATCATCTTGGCTCCGGGATCCTTAGCTATCTTCTTACTCTCCCAGCCCTTCTCCGTTATCTTCAACTCTGGAAAACTAAACGGATCTCTTCCTTTCATCTTTTTCTTCAACTCTCCACTGTATAACTCTGCATTCTTCCTAAACACTCTCGTCGCTCTAATCGCCATCGGACTATCTAAATACACCGTCATCCCTCTGGGTATTCTCCCCTGCCTAGACAAACTCCCCAAACGATACAACACTCTCTGGGTTCTTTGTATCGAAAAAGTCGGCACCAACAAGGCCCCTTTCATCTTCATCACCTTTCTCATCTCCCTCTCCAATGCTTCTTCCTCATTTACCTCTTCATGTAGCCGATTACCATAAGTTGACTCCATTACTACCAAATCCGCTCTTTCTGGTGCCTGAGGATCTCCAATCAAAGGCGACTCTCCTGTTCCCAAATCTCCACTAAACACCACTACTTTCCCTTCTTTCTCATCCTCTATCACCACACTAGCCGCTCCTAAAATATGTCCTGCCGGCACCATTTTTACCTTCATTCCCCCGATTCTCATCTCTTCACCAAACTTCATTATCTTCACTCTTGCCAACACCTGTTCCACATCCGTCCCACTATACAAACCTCCACCCTTACTCTCTGCCACCTTCACCGCATCTAATAACACTACTTCCATTAAACCTCTCGTTGCCTTAGTCATATAAAACATTCCCTTATATCCCAAACTCAAAAGCACAGGTAATCTACCACAGTGATCTAGATGAGCATGTGTCAAAATCATCCCATCCAATCTCGAACCATCAATCTCTGGCATCACCCAGTTCATTCCCTCCTCTTTTTCTCCACCCTGAAACATCCCCATGTCTATCAACAAACTCCCCCCTGATCCTTGCAACAAACTGCTTGAACCTGTCACTGTCCCTACTGCACCAAAAAACTTTATCTTCATCTACTTTGTTTTACCACAATCAGGATTAAATGTTTTGGAAATTAAGTTTTAGAAATTAAATTTTGGAGCTCTAGGTTTAGCAACATTACACACCATTTCTCTTCCCAACACTTCTTTACCGTTAATATCTTCTACTGCCTTGTCTGCTCCTCCTTGCTCTTTCATTGTCACAAAACCAAAACCACGACTTCTTTCCTTATTATCTGGTTCTAACATCACCACTACATCTAAAATTTCACCATAATCAGCAAACATTTTGTACAGTTCTTCATTCCTCACTGAGTAAGGAAGATTGCCTACATATAGTCTTATACCGTCTTTATCTGACATACTCATTAATTATTCACCCCACTTTTCTAATAAATTGGAATCAATCACCCAGAATTATATACCACAGGTTAAAATAATACCATGCCTCCTAAAAACAAATCTAAAATCTATCGCTTCTACAAACCTTTCTTTACCTTCACTATCTGCCTTTCCATCCTTTCTTCCTTCGCACTTTCTCGTCCCCAAACCACCACTCAAATCTACCAACAAATCCAAACCAGACTTCAACCCACCCCTACTCCACCACCACCCAACACCAACTACTACGTCGACTCACTTCGTCTAGAAAAAGAACTTCCCTCCCTCATCTCCACCGAATCTCTCAATCAAGCCGCCGAAGTCATTCTCTATGACCTCCTCACCCACCAAAAACTTACCCCCACCATTAAACCAGAAGATGCAGCTACTCTTTATGGTTTTAACTACAAAAACATCACCTCCTTCACTGCCCTTCTTCCTTCAGATCAAGACTTCACCGCTTTCCCTGACCTAAACGAACTAGTCCAAGACACTACCTACACCCACATCGGCATCGCCCAAAAACAAGACACCATCGACTCTGTTTCCGGCACCGTTTTTGTTCTCATCTTGGCTCAACCTCAGAAAAAAACCACCCCAGTTCAAACCGCCACCACCCCCTCTTACTACACCGGAGTTGAACTCTGGCAAGAAATTCAAAAATACCGCCTTGAACACGGCGTCCCCCCATTCAAACAAGACAACACTCTCTGTACCATTGCTTCCATCCGTGTCAATCAACTTCTAGAACTTGGCAAACTCGATGATCACAACGGTTTTAACCCCTTAGTAGAAAAATACCGTGACTCTAATCAACTCATCCACAGCGACGTTGCTGAAAACATTCTCTCTGGCTATCTCACCGCCCCTGAAGCCGTCTCCGGCTGGGACTCATCTCTTGGTCATCGTAAACTTATGCAAGACGGTTCTTACGTCTATGCTTGTGCTGCTGCCAACTACGGTTTTGCTGTCCTTATCGCCGCCTTTTAATTCTTGATATACTTAAAACGATGAACTGTCCAGGCTGTCAACAACCACTTCAAAAACTCACTCTCAAAACCAAAAACGATCAAGAAATATCTGTCCACCAATGTAACTACTGCGGTAGTCACTTTCTTGCCTCTGGTACTGCCAATGATCTCAGCCTTAAACAAATTCGCGAAATTGATTCTCTAGAACACCAACAAAATCCCATCGCCACACCCCACTGCCCTCACTGCAACCTACCCCTCACCCCTACCAACTCCAGTACATCCACCATCTACACCTGTCCAGACAACCACGGACAATTTTTTCCTCCCCAACAACTCCTTCAATTCAAACTAGACTCAATTCAGAAATCTCCTTCAAAAAAAACCGCCAAAATTGCTCTCCCCCTCATCGGCCTCATCTTAGCCGTTAGTATCCTTCCCCTTACTTTAAATAAGTTCTCCCTTTCCCAAGACACTCGTATCTCCGCTGACCAAATCCTTACCCAACCCCTCATTACCCCTCTCACCTCTAACCAAGTAGTCATCTCTTTTTCTACCACCAACGACTTCATCACCACCCTTAAACTACAAACCCCCACCCAACTTGAAAACTATCCTCTCTCTACTACTCCTCAAACCAGTCATGTCATTACCTTAAATGAACTCCAACCCCAAACCCAGTACACCTTCACCATTGAATTCCAAACATCTCCTAATGAAAAACCAAATATTTCTCCCACCTACTCCTTCTCCACTCCTTAAAC
>CAZBRK010000051.1:0-3336 GCA_964494445.1 uncultured Pseudomonadales bacterium | reverse complement strand
TCAACCTTTTTCCTTACAAAGTCGCCGTCAAAACTGGCACCAGCAATGACATGCGCGACAACTGGACCATTGGCTATACTCCTGATTACTTAGTAGCTACCTGGGTAGGTAACAACGACAACTCCCCTATGAGCTATGTTGCTTCTGGAATTACTGGCGCTTCCCCTATCTGGAACAAGATAATTACCTACCTTCTAGACGAACACGTTGACACCCTTGCTTCTTTCACCACCCCTCCCGATCTAATCAAAATTCCCATCTGCTCCATCACCGGCACCCTCCCTTGTTCTGGTTGTCCCACCCGTTATGAATACTTCACTCAAGGTACTCAACCAATAAAGGCTTGTGATCCTTCACTTATGAATCAAGACAAGCCAACTCCCACTACTTCCCCCACTTCAGACATTCTTCAAGGACACCAAACCGCTACCAACTAAAATTCATAAACCGCCGGCTTCCCCCAACCTCCCATAAAATCATCATCTTTTTCTTTCTCTACTTTCATCTCAACACCCTCTTCTTCTTCTTTTTTAACCACTTTCATTCCATCATCATTCCACCAAGCACTTAAATAAAAAATTAAACTCACAACCACCGTTATCATCAATACCCAAAACACCACTTTCCTATTTCTTTTTCTATCCTGTTTACTCCCCTTCTTCACTTTTTTTCTACCACTTTTTTTCTGCTCTCCTTTCTTCAGCTCATCCTCCTTACCCTTATCTTTACTTTTGTTTTTTTCTATCATTTTTTATCTTTTATTTTTTTGTTTACCACATTCTTTGGTGTCTTCCCAGCCAAAACACTCTTTATTCCTTTTACTAATAAATCAGTCATCTGCAATCTTGCTTCTATAGTTGCTGAACCAGTATGTGGTGTCAAAACAACATTAGACAAGTCCTTCAACTTCTTTGGAATATTAAGTTCATCTATATAAACATCGATTCCTGCTCCGCCAATCTCTCTTTTCTCCAATTTCTCAATCAAGGCTTTCTCATCCACCACTTCTCCTCTACATGTATTAATCAATATCGCCGTTTTTTTCATCAACCCCAACTCCTTACTCCCCAACATATTTTTCGTTTCTTCACACAAAGACACATTCAAACTTATTACATCAGACTCCTTTAACAACTCTCTGAAAGACCTATACTCCACCTCATTAGCCAACTCAAACTCTTCATTCCTTGTTCTAGAATAATAAACAACCTCCATCCCTAAACCCAAAGCCAACCTCGCCACCCATCTACCAATCCTCCCCAAACCAACTACCCCCATCGTCTTGTTCATTACTCCCGTCCCTATCAACAAATCCGGTTCCCAACCTTTAAACTTACCTTCTCTCACGAAATTATCCCCCTCCACCAATCTTTTACTCACCGCCATCATCAAAGCAATCACATGCTCAGCCACTGATTCTGTCAACACTCCTGGTGTATTAGTCACCACTATATTTCTCTTACTAGCTTCCTCTACATCAACATTGTCAAACCCTACCGCATAATTAGCAATTACTTTTAAACCATCACCAGCTGCATCCATTACTTCCTTGTCTATTTTCTCAGTCAACAAAGACACTATTCCCACCACTCCTTTTACCTTCTTTAGCAAGTCTTCACGACCAATATCTCTCTCTGGCCACACCTCCACCTCATACTTCCCTTTCAACTCTTCGAGTCCCTTACCTGGTAAAACATGGGTTACAAATATCTTTTCTTTCATCTTCTTAATTTAATCACACCCAGTCCTCCTCCACCAATTTAATATTCTTCTTCAACCACTTCTCCATACCTTTTTCATCCAACAAGCCTTCTTTTGTTCCCAAAAAACACACCACACTACCACCATTTGCCAACCCCATCTTTAATATCTCTTCATCACCTTTCTTC
The DNA here is from genome assembly GCA_964494445.1 of uncultured Pseudomonadales bacterium. GTDB lineage: Bacteria > Patescibacteriota > Microgenomatia > UBA1400 > MFAQ01 > CAZBRK01. The sequence continues at coordinate 1,447 of CAZBRK010000051.1, read as the reverse complement.
AATAAAATTCCCGCCACTATCCCTGCCGCAAAAGCATCTCCAGCTCCTGTATCATCAACCGATTTGGTTTTAAAAGACCCTGCCTTAATCCACCTCTCTTTTGTTCCCAAACCAGCCCCCTTCTTTCCGTCAGTAATTGCCACCGTCTTCACTCCTTGATCTATAAATTTCTTTGCCATCTCTTTATCTTCTCCATACTTACCACCCCAAAACTCCACTGCCTCCATATGATTTAGACTTAAAAAACTTATCTTAGATAATAAACTCTTCATTCTTTCCTTACTCTGCAACTCTTTTTTTCCTGGATTCAACCCCACATCAATCTTCTTCTTATTTCCAAATATCACCAAATCTTCCAGTAAATCCATCTTTCCTCCCAAACTAGAAGACTGTATCCAATCAGCCTTAGCCACCACATCCCAATCCACATCTTTTGACTCTATTTTCTGACTTGCACCTCTATGGGTAATTATTGACCTACCACCATCACCAGCTACTAAAATTACCGAAGCCCCTGTCTTTTCCTCTCTTTCTACTAACCACTGAGGATCTAATCCATACCTTTCCATCTCTTCTTTAATTATTCTCCCCAATCTATCTTTACCCACAGCCGAAATAACTCTAACCGTCTGCCCCAAACGCGACAATCCCAAACCAACATTCGTCCCTCCACCTCCTACCAACAAATCCACCGCCTCCGCTTCTAACTTACCTCCATAAACTTCACACAAAGCCACTCCTCCTTCTACTTGATAACTTTTTATTACCTTAAAATTAGAAGAACTCACCACCATATCTGCTATCGCTGAACCAAACACTACTACTTTCTTCATTGCCATATTTTTATTATATCTATCCTTACTATTACTTAGTTTTTCCAAAAACCAACTCAGCCACTTTCTTACTCGCCTCTTCCGGATCCTTAGACTGCCATATATTTCTTCCAATCGCCATCCCTTTAGCTCCTGCTTTCATAATCTCCCCAATCTCTTTCTCCAACTCTTTTCCTTCCTTTTTCTTCCCTCCCTGAGCCAACACTCCCGTCTTTCCTGCCGACCTAATCACCCAAGAAAAACTTTCTTCATCTCCAGTAAAAGGCACCTTCACCAAATCAGCATTTAATTCCAAACCTAACCTGGCCGCATAGGCCACCACTTCTTTATCTTCCTCTTTCCCTTTCACCTTTTTACCCCGAGGATACATCCAAGCAATCACTACTAAACCAGCCTTATGTGCTTCATCTTCAATTCGAGAAAACTCTACCATCATCTCCTCCTCATGTTCACTTCCCACATAAATCGTATAGCCTATTCCTACTGCACCCAACTCCACCGCCCTCTCTACAGTACACAACTGCAAACTCACCGGATCTCTACCTTTCTGAAAAGCCGTTTTTCCATTCAACTTCACAATCAACGGTGTTTTTCTATACTCTTTACTGTAATAT
>CAZBRK010000050.1:0-3406 GCA_964494445.1 uncultured Pseudomonadales bacterium | reverse complement strand
ATATCGTGTTCACGAGTTCTACAAGATCGAGCAAGTCATTATTTGTAAGAATGATCTTGAAGAGTCAAAAAAGATGCAGGAAGAAATGCTTGAGTGCAGTGAAGAGATCCTTCAGGATCTTAATCTTCACTATCGCGTCATGCTTATGTGCACCGGTGACCTGGGTGAACCACAAGCTAAGAAATATGACATTGAAACCTGGATGCCTGGTCGAGGAGAGTATGGAGAAACCGCCTCTGACTCCATCATGCTGGATTTCCAGTCTCGTCGTGCCAACATCAAGTATCAAGACAAAGATGGTGAGACCAAATTTGTTCACACCCTCAACAACACTGTTGTTCCTTCCCCTCGTCTTCTCATTGCCATTTTAGAAAACTACCAACAAGCTGACGGCTCCATTAAGGTTCCTGAAGTTTTAGTTCCTTTTGTTGGTAAAGATGTTATTGGTGGTGAAAAATAAATCTAATAGTTCTCTAGTATTTTTTCTTTTGTTCTTGGCGTTGGGATTATCCGCTTTCCTCTACTATCTTATTTCTTCTTCCTCCATTATATCTCCCGTTTCTCGTCAAACTCTCAATCTTGCTCCTAAACTAGAAGACAAAATCACCCTCATGCCTCCTCTAGACTTTACCCAGATGGAGTCTGTGAGCAGTCTAGACAACATTCCTCGCTACTTAGTCTACAATGCTGACACTCTTCAGGTTTATGCCGCTAAAAATCATGATAAACCCTTTGCTCCAGCCTCATTTACCAAACTGCTCACTGCCCAAACAACTCTCGATCTAGTCTCTTCAGAGCAGCTTCTTACCACTACTGCGTCTTCGATTGATCGTGTCCCTACTGTTTTAGGACTGAAGATAGGGGAGCAGTTCACCGCTTCAGAGTTGATTAGAGCCAGTATTGCTACTTCTGCCAATGATGCTGCCTCAACTCTGGCCGAGGGTACTGCTAATCTGTTCAACTTAAGATTGAATGATTTTCTCTACCTCATGAACACCAAGGCCGAGCTGTTGAGTATGACAAATAGCCACTTTTCCACACCAGACGGCTTAGATGACGACAATCAGTACTCAACTCTTATTGATATTTCTAAGCTTATCCACAATGTACAAAAAAATTACCCTGAAATTACTTATGCTGCGGCATCAGACAGAGAAGACATCGAGGCCAATGGTCTACATGGACGCTACTATATTTCCAACTGGAACGGTCTTCTAGGTATCTATCCCGGCGTTGACGGTCTCAAAATTGCCTATACCGGCGATGCAGGTCATGGCACCATTGTTACTGCTAAAACAAACGGACTCTCTTTGGTAGCTATTGTCTCCGGTGCTGACTCCATTCCCGAAAGAGACTTGGCTGCTGCCTCTCTTCTTGATACTGCCTTGATTGCTGAGGGTTTTTCACCAGTTAGATTAACCAAATCAAGAATTCAACCAAGATATAATCAGTGGAATGATCTGATTGAAAAAACTAGAAAAGAACTTGAGGCTTTGGAAAATCAAGACTAGACCCTTGCCTGTATAATCAAACTCGACATGCTTCATCTTATTAAGAAATTTTTCGACTCTAACCAGAAGGACATTAACTCTCTCACTATTATTGTTGAGCAGATCAACCAGCTAGAGTCTAAATATCAAGCTTTCAAAGATGATCAGTTTGCTCCCGAGATTGAAAAAATTAAAGGCAAACTAAAACAAGGAACTCTTTTAGATGAGGTTATGCCTGATGTTTTTGCTCTTACTCGTGAAGCATCGCAGCGCACCCTGGGCTTACGTCCTTATGATGTTCAGCTCATATCTGCCATTGCTTTTCATCAAGGGAAAATTGCAGAACAGAAAACTGGTGAAGGTAAAACTCTTTCTGCCGCCCCAGCCTTAATTCTTAATGCTCTTACCGGTAAAGGTTCACACTTAATTACCGTCAACGACTATCTTGCCCAGCGTGATGCTGGTTGGATGGCTCCAATCTACAATCTTCTTGGTATTTCTGTTGCCGTCATTTACTCTGGTAAAGGTGATCAACCCGCTTCCCTTTATGATCCAAGTTACACCGACAAGACCCACACCGACGAAAGACTTCAACATCTCAAACCAGTTTCTCGTCAGGAAGCCTACAAGGCTGATATTACTTACGGAACCAATAATGAGTTTGGTTTTGACTATCTTCGAGACAACATGGCCAGAGGTTTGGAAAACCAAGTTCAGCGCTTTCACCACTTTGCCATTGTTGACGAGGTCGACTCCATCCTTATCGACGAAGCTCGTACACCTTTAATCATCTCTGCTCCAGACAGTGAACCAACCCAGAAATACTACCAGTTTTCCAGTTTGGTTGAGTCTCTATCTCGAGATACCGATTATGAAGTGGATGAAAAACTACGAGCCGTCAATCTTTCTGATCATGGTTTAAGAAAAGTAGAAAAAATTCTTAAAGTTGAAAATCTTTATGAACAGGACTATCAAACCCTTCATCACATTGAGCAGGCCCTTAAAGCCCTAACTTTGTTCACTCGTGACAAAGACTATGTCACTAAAGATGATCAAATCATCATTGTTGACGACAACACTGGTCGTTTAATGTACGGTCGTCGCTACTCTGATGGACTTCATCAGGCCATTGAAGCCAAAGAGGACGTCAAGATTCAACAAGAAAGTAAAACTCTAGCCACCGTTTCTCTCCAGAACTACTTCCGTATGTATCAGAAGTTAGCTGGTATGACCGGTACTGCCGCTACAGAAGCTCAAGAGTTTAAAAAGATCTATGACTTAGACGTGGTCGTTATTCCCACTAACAGACCTATTGTTCGTATAGACAGCCCCGACCTAGTATACAAATCTCAACGAGTTAAGTACTCTGCCATCATTGCCGAGATCATTGAAAAACATAAGCAAGGTCAGCCAGTTCTGGTTGGTACCAAGTCCATTGACCAAAACCAGATTCTTATACAATATCTAAAAAAGAAACGCATCCCCCATCAAGTTCTTAACGCTAAGAACCATGAAAAAGAAGCCGAGATCATTTCCCAAGCAGGTCGTCTCAAAGCCATAACCATTGCTACCAACATTGCTGGTCGTGGTGTCGACATTGTTCTTGGTGGTGACCCTGCTGGTCGTAAAAAAGTCGACTGGCAAAAAGAGCACGACCAAGTTATTGAAGCCGGTGGTCTACACATCATTGGTGCTGTTCGTCATGAGTCTAGGAGAATTGATAATCAATTCCGTGGTCGTTCTGGTCGTCAAGGTGACGCCGGTTCTTCTCGCTTCTATGTTTCTCTTGAGGATGACATCATGCGTATTTTTGGCGGTGAGCGTATTAGCCAGTTGATGGAAACTTTAAAGGTACCCGAAGATCAACCTTTAGAAGCTGGTATGGTCTCCAAAGCAATCGAGACTGCTCAGTCTAA
>CAZBRK010000049.1:1980-3682 GCA_964494445.1 uncultured Pseudomonadales bacterium | reverse complement strand
CGCATGTCATTGCTGGTGCCAGTTTTGACGGCGACTTTGTAAGGAAAAAGGTTGAGGATGGAGTTGTAACCAAAAGCGGCTGAACGGGCTTGATTGTCGGCGAGGATATCGGAAATGAGAAAGGCGGTTTGGGGGGTAATTACTTGTTGAGGAGAAGGTAGAGAGGGTGGAGGTAAAGGGTTTCCTTGAGAGTCAGTGATGGAAAGAATGGTGTTTAAAGGAATGGATTGACCAGAGTTGGCAAAAGAAGAATAGGCTTGGGCCAGTTCGGTCATTTTTACTTCAAGACTACCAAGAGTCATGGAGAGGCCGTAGCGAGAAGGGTCATCCCAGGTGGTAATTCCTAGTTCTTGGGCGAATTGGGCAAAATTAGAGGTTCCATTTTTTGAAAGGACAACAACTGCTGGGATGTTATAAGAATTGGCAAGGGCTTTACGTAAAGTAAGGGTGCCGTGGAAGCGGTTGTCATAATTTTTGGGAGACCAGGGTTCTGAACCGGGAAGATTAATTGTGAGGGGTTGGTCTTTAATAAGTGAAGCGGGTGTAAGTCCATTTTCTAAACCAAGAGCATAGTTTAATGGTTTGATGGCTGATCCTGGTTGGCGGAGAGAAGTGGTTAAGTTGACGTTGCCGTCGATAGAACTATCAAAATAATTACGAGAACCAATCATGGTGAGGATTTGTCCTGTTTGGGGTTGGGTGATGAGTATAGCTCCATTGGTGATATGAAGAGAAGATAGTTGAGAAAGTTGTTGGTTTAAAGTTTCTTCAGCTTTTTGTTGAAGAGTGAGATCTAGAGTGGTGGTGACGATAAGACCTCCTTGATTGACCAAGTTTTGACCAAACTCTTGTTCGAGAATGTTTTTAACATACATAACAAAATGGGGAGCTTGAATGGGGATAGAGTTAGGATGAATACTAAGTTTTTCTTGTAAGGCCTGTTGGTGTTGGTCTTCACTAATAAATGAAAGTTTTTTCATTTGATTAAGAACAAGAAGTTGTCTTTGTTGGGTTAGTTGGGGGTCGCTACCGTAGGGTGAGTATTTACTGGGGGCTTTGGTAAGCCCAGCAAGGAAAGCGGATTGAGGAATTGAAAGATTTTGAGCGTCGATGCCAAAATATTGTTGAGAAGCTGCTTGGATACCGTAGACTGGACCGCCAAAAGCGATTTGGTTGAGATACATTTCAAAAATGGTGTCTTTTTCAAAAATAATTTCTGTATGAATAGCGAGAATAAGTTCCTTGATTTTTCTGGTTAAAGTTTTTTCTGGAGACAGAAGAGCGTTTTTAACTAATTGTTGGGTAATGGTGGAGCCGCCATAAAGTTGTTCGACAGGTGAAGATGGAGAGTTGGAAAGAAAAAATTGAATGTTTTTTAAAAAAGAACGAGTAATGCCGGAGACAGAGAATCCGTAGTGGTTATAAAAGTTCTTGTCTTCGGCGGCTAGAAAAGCTTGTTTGACGTGAGAAGGAAGGGTGTCTATGTTAGTGAGAGTACGGTTTTCTTCAAGGTAGATTTTATAAAGTAGGTTTTCGTGGCGATCAAGAATTTGGGTGGTAAGTTGGGGTGGGTTTTCGATGAGATTTTGAGGATGAGGAAGTTGGTGGAAAATTTGGAAGTAGATAAATACAGAGATGGAAGAGAAAATAAAAAGAGAAAAGATGTGACTAGTTTTTAGAGAAGGGAGTTGGAGTTTTGGTA
>CAZBRK010000049.1:0-1880 GCA_964494445.1 uncultured Pseudomonadales bacterium | reverse complement strand
AACTGGAATTTTATGGATTTGAAAAAGGTGGAGGTTTTTTTGAGACGGTGAAAAGTTTTAATTACAAAACTAAAGAGGGAAGAAATTAGGAAATAAAATAGACGATATAAGGGTAGGCCAATAAAATTGAGTGGATTGAAATGGCTGTTTTTTTTTCGATTTATTATTTTAAACTGAAACATTTATTTGTAACATTAAAATGATTTAGTTTATGAAGGGTCAGTTAAACTATCTCTATTTTATCAGTTGGGTATGGTGAGAGGGTAGGTTAAAGTTGTTGAGAAATTGTTTGCCAAAGATCAGAGTATGGAACTTCGTAACCTAAGGCCCAGATAGCGATACCTCCAAGGCCGGCTTGATTAACAAGGTCTAGCTTAAGAGAAAGAGAGTAGGGGTTGTCGTAGTGAAGTTGATAAAGATCTCCTTGTTCATAGAAGTTAAGGTAAGGAGTTTGTGAGAGAGAGGACCATGAAGCAGAAAAAGAAGAAACGTCGTCAGAGTTAAAGAGTTCCTGGATGTAACGGTAAGTAGCTGTTGAACCGGTTTTAGAGTATGTATTGGCAAGAAAATTATCAGAGGAAGTTTGCCATTGGTAACCATAAAAAGGAACTCCTAGAATTACCTTGTGAGGAGGAATGATTTTGGTGATGTCAGAAATTGAAGAAGTAATGTCTTCTTCAAGACAGGTTTCTTCAGGAGTTTCAAGGAGATCGGTTGGAGGACATTTCCCTCTGAGTGGAGAGACGGGGCCGGCTTGAGAAGAAGAGGCGCGATAGAAGTCGTAAGCCATGACGATGAAGTAGTCGGTGTGTGGTTCTAGGGCAGCCAGATCCCAGATGAATGATTGTTGGGCGGCGTTGGCAAACACGTCAATGGATACTTCTAATGGGTCTGTGCTTTGTTGTTTGAGTTCTTTTATAAAAAGAGTGAAGTTGTTTTTTGTTTGTGAGTCAGAGATGCTGGAAGTTTCAAAATCGATATTAACAGAAGTAATTTGTTTTTCTTTAAGGAGTTGGGTAATGGTGGTGGTTGCTTGGTGGCGGTAGGTGGGGTTGTTAAGCAAAGAGCGGATGTTTTCTTTGTTAAAGACTTTGATGACGAGAACGGGTTTTTTATGAGAGAGACGGACTTGGCGAAGAATTAGTTCAAGAGAGTCTGATTGGAGTTTGTTCCAACCCGGTTCAAGTTCTCCTGGTTGGGAAAATTTTTGTATTTCTCCAAACTCATCCAACTCGACACCGAAATAGGCGAGATGGGTGAGGGATTTAATGTTTAGTTCGTTGGCATATTTAAGATTCCAGTAGGGGAGAAAACCGAGCACCATTTTTTTGGGAGTAGACTTAGAAGAAGAAAGAGAAGGGAGGGGGGTAATGAGATCAAGAGGAGAGATTAGGGGAAGATTGGTGGTCCAAATTTGGTAAATAATAGTGGAGAAAAAGGCCAGAGCGAGAAAGATGAAGGTAGAAAGAAGAAATTTGTTTTTTTTCATGATGGCTATAAATTAGGAGTAGGAAAAGAAAAAGATGATTGAGAGGAGGGTTTGTTTATTTGGAAAGTGTCGTAGTTTACTTTGGAAGTAGGCCAGCTAATTTTTCCTTCTTCACTGACTGGATAAGCACAGTCAAGACAAAAATTGGAGGTGAAAGGGTCGGAAATAACCGTGTGCTCTTCGAGGTCGAGATCAATGGTTGTGTCTCCCGGAAGAAGAGGTTGTTTGTCTTCTCGTCTAACCCAGATTTGTTGACGGGTGTTTATTTGAGCTGGAGGGAGAACTGATTTGATAAATAGTTCGGAACGAGAAGCACATTGATTTTCTTGAGTGGCGATAAGGCCGGTGGAAAGACAGACAGTGTATTGTTGGATATTTTGAGGGCGGGTTA
>CAZBRK010000048.1:0-3736 GCA_964494445.1 uncultured Pseudomonadales bacterium | reverse complement strand
TAAATCCTTTAGATCTCCATTATCTCCGCTTCCTTCTTCTCCCCCATCTCCTCTAGCTTCTCTCCATAGTCCTCAAACACTTCTTGTAGTCTCTCTAATAATCTCTTCACATCGTCCTCACTCACTCCAGGTTCACCTTCCAAAGCATCTATTTTCTCTTTAACATCCTGTCTTGCTTGTCTTAACATCACTCTCCCACTTTCTAGTTTCTGCGCTAACAACTTAACAAAGTCTTTTCTTCTGTCTTCTGTCAATGCTGGCACCGGTACTCTAATCAACTCTCCACTCACTGCTGGTGATAACTGCATATCACTATCAATAATTGCTTTCTCAATATCTGGAATCACAGTTCTGTCCCATGGCTCGATTACAATCAAAGAATTATCGGGTGCACTGATATTAGCCAACTCCAACAACCTCATCTTCTGTCCACCATAAGCACTCACCATCAAACCACCCACCATATCCGGCTTAGCTCTACCGGTTCTAACTGTAGCCATATCATCCTTAACCACGTCCAACACTTTTTCTAGCTTATCCTTTAGAGAAACAATCAGTTCTTCATTCATTCTTATCTCATTCTATCAATTTTTAAATATGAACTCCACCAGACTGAGCCGCCTTGAGCAATCTCTTAAACCTCAACTCTTCATCGGCCTGAGCCCTCTTAAAGGTATCCGCTCCTGCTGAGATCAACATTACTCTAGCCATAGCTCTTGCCATCGGCTCACTAGTCACAAAACCATCATCAATCAAGGCATGGATGACTCTGTAGTGTTTCAGCTGTCTCTCAGAGTCAGCCTCACCTATTCTTTGTATTCGCAAATCGGTGGGTAAATTTCCCAACTCTATCTTGTTCCTTGTCGAATCATTCTTCTGAACCAGCTTCATGTACCTCTTAAAGGTTGTATTAACTCCCAAACTAAACTCTTTTTCATCATACTTCAACATCAGCTCATACTTTGCAAAATGGAGCAACAATAACTTGGTATCACTCATGTCACAAAAAACCCTCTTTATCTCCTTCTCATCTTCCTTAACTCCCCTATTAACCAACTCCTTCTTGTAATCCTCTAAACCCCTTAACTCAGGTCCACCCTTAACATCGTTATGTCTTCCTTTTAAAAATAACTCACTCTTTAAAAATCTATCTACAAAATCTTTAGGAGAACTTGTTACCTCCTCAGCAAAAGACTCATTATTATTCTTGATTGACTCAGCACCTTCTCCTTTTTCCATTAAAACTATTCTATCACTACTATCAACCCTTATTTCTCTCCTAATTCAAAACGAACAAATCTAACTATCTTCATATTCTCTCCAACCTTACCAATCAACTCCTTTAAAACATCTTCTACCTTCTTACTTGTATCTCTAAAGTAGTCTTGTTTTAACAACTCCTCTACATTTTTTGGGTTCATACTCGCCACCTGCATAGCAATTTCCTTGGTTAGACTCTTAAACTCTTCATTACTAGCTACAAAATCAGTCTCACAAGCTATCTCTACCATTGCTCCAATCTTACCTGTCTGATGAAGATAGGCATAAACTAAACCACTCAACACATCTCTATCTGCTTTCTTTTTAGCCTTATCTAATCCCTTTTCTCGTATGATCTGCTCTGCTTTCTTAAGATCGCCTTTAGACTCAGCTAAGGCTTTCTTAATGTCCATTACACCAGCACCTGTCTTTTCTCTTAGTTTTTTGATTTCATCTATCATTTTTTCTTCTCTTCTTTTTTAACCACTGAAGCTTTACTTCCTTTTTTCTTACCTTTTTCAATCTCCTGTACTAAATACTTTATCACCAACTCAACCGCAGTTGTAGCATCGTCATTCATTGGAATTGGATAATCTACTAAGTCAGGATTAGCATTACTATCCAGTAATCCAATTACCTTGATTCCCCTACTTTTAGCTTCCTTGGCTGCAATCTTGTCTTTCTTAGCATCAAAAATCACCACTACTTCAGGTATTCCTCCTAGATCAGCTAGACCTCCAAAAAATCTCTGTAACTTAGCAATCTCTCTATCAATTAACAGTCTTTCTTTCTTTGTATATCCAGCAAACTCACCGGCATCTCTACTTTTTTTCAACTTATTCAATCTACCAATTCTAGTCTTAATTTGTTCCCAGTTAGTTATTGTTCCACCCAACCATCTCTCTGTTACATAGCCAGCTCCAATTCTCATCGCTTCTTCCTTAACCATCTCTCTTGACTGTCTCTTAGTTCCCACCAACACAATCTTCTTGTTTTCACTAGCCATCTTACTTAAAAACTTACCCGCCTTCTCCACCTCTTCTATTGTCTTTTCTAAATCAAAAATATGAACTCCACCTTTTTTTCCATACAAAAACTTCTCCATTTTAGGATTCCATCTCTTAGCCACATGTCCGAAATGAGCACCAGCCTCAAACAAAATCTCCGGGGTAATCTTAACAATCTTACTTTTTTTGGTCTCTTTGACCTTGGTTTCTACTTTCTTAGTCATAATCAATCTCCTTTTCTTCCTTCCGGCTCTTAATCAGGAGATTTGCCAGAAGTGCTTTTTATTAACTTTAACAGGCCAAAGTATACTTCAAACCTAAAATTTTAGCAACCTTTTTTCTATTTGTTATTACTAAATCGTCTCTTTATCTCAATAATAGTTAAGCGTTCTTCATCTTGCAATTGTCTTATCTTCTTCACTCTATTAATCATTGATGGGGAATATAAATGGTAACCACCCTTTGTGTACTCCCTTACTTCTAAAAGTCCCTGTTTTGTCCAGTAACGTAGGGTATGAATAGTTTCCTCTGTCGCTTTGGCCAACTCTCCAATCTTGAGAAGTTTTTTCTCTAAAACATCATCAGAAGGCCTGATTCCTTTTGTTAGTGGACCCAATGGCAATTTGCCTTCAACGGCGTTCAGATAAGCATCTAGTGAACGTTCTACAGATAATTCCATTAAATCATAAAAAGACTGAAGATCTCCTTTAGTTTGACCCTTGTTCACAGCCTCGAGATATTTTGTACGATCTTCATTCCTAACAACGGCCATTGGATAAGAGTTAAGAACCAATATGAAATTCATTAAAAGTCTTGCTGTTCTACCATTACCATCTACAAAGGGGTGGATTGACACAAACTTAAAGTGGGCATCAGCGGCTATCCTTACAGGATGACTTTCTTGTTGAGACTCTAACCATTCCACAAACTGCTTCATTTTATAAGACACTTCATTAGGTCTGGGAAACTCTACATCTGCTCCTCTAATAAAAACGTCTGTCTGTCTATATTTACCCGCCCACTGGTCATCAATGCCAGTCAGAATGGTTTTATGAATAGACTTAATATCACCCTCTTTAACAAATTGGTGACCCTTGCGCTGTTCAACCAGATTTTTAATAAGCTCCAGAGCTTTAGTATGGTTGATAGCTTCTAGCTGGTCTTTAAGAGCCTTACCACTGATGGTGGCTGAAACTCCTTTTTCAATAACCTCAGCTGTTTCTAACCGTGACAAAGTATTACCTTCAATAGCATTTGAAGAATAAGTTAACTCTACTTTCAACCATTCTTCTAAATTCTTGATTATATCTTTAGATAACGGCCTGAATTTATCAAGTTGTTGTTTTTTCTTAGTTAGTTGTCCTAGGTTTTTGTCCATTTTTGCTGTTTTTATTTTCTATCTCCTGTAATTATACTATTCAACTAAGTAAAGTATAAAGCGACGCTTTATGGTTTGTCAAGTATTAACA
>CAZBRK010000047.1:0-3881 GCA_964494445.1 uncultured Pseudomonadales bacterium | reverse complement strand
ACACTACTGTAAATTACCTGATTATCAACTAAAACAGCCTAAAATTGATATAATATCGCTAACATGTCACGCCAGAAAAAAAATCGTCTTCTCGTCAACATAGCCATCATTGCTTTTATTGCTCTCGGTACCTTTATAGCTATCAAGTTCGCTAAAGGTTATCGCCCCAGTTTACAAAACAAAAATTTTAACAGTACTGGTCTCTTAGCCGCCTCCTCTCACCCCAAACAAGCTCAAGTTTTCATCAATGACCGCCTCACCACCACCACCGACGATACCCTTTACCTTAATCCAGAAACATATCAAGTAGAAATCACCAAACCTGGATTTCATCCTTGGAAAAAAGACATCCCTATCAAAAAAGAACTAGTTTCCATCGCCACCGCCCGTCTCTTCCCCACTATTCTTTCCACCACTCCCTTAACCTTCTATCAAGCCCAAAACACCGTTATTAACCCTGATGGTACCGTAGTTGCCTTTGTCATCACCGATGCCCCCTTTACAGATGATAACGGTCTCTACACCCTCTCTTTAAACAACAGCCTCCTTGGTGGTTCCAACCTTACCCAACTAACCGATCTCAACTCATTCCCTTATGAACAAGCCACCCTACTTTGGTCTCCTGAAGGTAATCAAATCCTTTCTGTTTTTACTCAAAATGACACCATTACCTCCTCCCACCTACTCAACACCAAAAACTTTAACCCTTCCAGAGACATTAACGACAGCACTGTCCGCCTCTCACTTCTTCTCTCCCAATGGCAAGAACAACTTCAAAAAATGGACCAACCCGCCTTTAATCAACTTCCTGAATTCATGCAAGAAATCCTTTCCGAAAACAGTGTTAACGTTTATTTCTCCCCCAACCAAGAAAAGGTTTTTTATACTCCTACTCAAGACATAACCCTACCTGAAAACACCATCGGCTCTGACCTACCCAACATTAACTCCACCCCTGAGCAAAGAACCCTCACCACCAACCAAACCTATCTCTATGACCTCAAAGAAGGTACCAACTATCACCTCTCTTTTGTTCTCAACTCTGACACAACTAAAAAGACTCTTCTAGCCACCCCCATTACCCCCACCAGCTCCAACAATGCCACTAACTCAGCTGACCAAACCCCTACTCAAACAGAACCTCTCAGTGACAATATTCTCGACCTAATTCAAGAACTCAAAAATCAAACAGACTCTCACCAAACCACCAATCTATCTTGGTACCCAGACTCAGACCACCTCATCATCAACAGTCCAGAAAAAATCGATATTGTAGAATACGACGGTCTTAATCTCACCACCATCATTGAAACCAATATCATCGAGTCCTTCTCCACCCCATCACCAGACGGAAACAGCCTCATCATCCTCACCAACCTCAATCAAAAACCAGACCAACAAAATCTCATCTCCCTCGATCTAAAATAAAGTGCTCCAGACAGGAATCGAACCTGTGACCTACACGTTAGGAATGTGTTGCTCTATCCAACTGAGCTACTGGAGCTAACAAGTATATTCTACCTCAAACTCAAATTAATCTCTTTTTCTTTCTAAAATAGTCATATTTCTTACCCAGTAATTGCAAATATCGTCTCATTATGAGACGATAGGCATATATGAATGAGACGATGAAACTTTCCCCTAGGCAAAAGGCAATTATCAATGTTGTGGCCCAAAAGGCTGACGTATCAAGAAAAACTATTGCAAAAAACCTTTCTAGTGTCTTTTCAGTATCAAAAGCAACCCTAGCCAGAGACTTGTCGGTTTTAATAAAAAAAGATTTAATTCAAACCATTGGCAGTGGCCCCAACACAATATATAAATCCATCAAAAAACATCCCTTACTGTTTTATGTTGATCTAGAACAGTATTTTTCCTTAGAACCAGACGTGAGAACTTCCGCCAAAACCACTTTTGAAAACAATATATTTTCTCTTTTACCGGGAGTTATTGATACCTCAGAACAAAAAGATTTACAGAATATTTTCCGCTCCTTCAATAAGGCAACAAATAAACTCGATGCAACCATTCTCAATCGGGAACTAGAACGCTATGTTATCGAACTTTCTTGGAAATCATCAAAAATTGAAGGCAATACATACACTCTATTAGAAACCGAAAATCTTATAAAACAAGGTAAAGAAGCTAAAGGGAAAACCAAACAGGAGACAACCATGATTCTTAATCACAAGAATGCATTTAAAACCATTATTGAACATAGGGAGAACTTTCAAACCTTAACAACTAGAAAACTATTCGAACTCCACGGAGTTTTAACCAAAGATCTGGACATAACAAGCGGAATACGAAAACAGGCAGTTGGTATCACTGGAACCACTTATACCCCACTTGCACATGAATGGGAACTTAAAGAATCCCTTGAAAAAATGATGCGTGTTGTAAATAATGTGAACTATCCTTTGGAGAAAGCCCTACTTACCTCAACGCTCCTAGCTTATATCCAACCATTTACTGACGGAAACAAGCGCACTGCACGCATGTTTGGCAACGCTATTCTTTTGGCGCATGATTATTTCCCTTTATCCTACAGAAGTATTGATGAGAACGAATACAAACAAGCTTTAATTCTTTTCTATGAAACAAATAATTTGTCTCACATTAAGCGATTATTTTTAAATCAGTACCGCTTTGCTGTAAAAACATATTTTCCAGGTTAACAGTAACCATTAAGCCAGTTTTCTAACTCAAATTTCTCTCTTTATCCTCATAAACTAAACACTCCATTCCACTCTCATACTTAAATACTTCTTCCTTCTTAAAGATCAATCCTATCTCTTTCTCTGCCGCTTCCTCTGAGTCAGACGCATGAATCAAGTTAAATGACCCACTCATTCCTAGATCACCCCTGACTGATCCCGCTTCAGCTTCCCTACCTTTGGTTATACCCACAATCTTCCTCACAGCTGGAATTACTTCTAAACCTCCCCACACCATAGCCACAACCGGTGTCCAGGTCATAAACTTCTTTAGATCATTAAAAAAATCCTTCTCTTTGTGATGAACATACCACTCATCAATAATCTCATCCGTCATAGTCATCATCTTAATCCCCAACAACTTCAGACCTTTTCTCTCAAACCGGCCAATAATCTCTCCTACTAAACCTCTTTGTAACCCATCTGGCTTAACCAACACTACTGTTTTTTGCATGTTTCTTATTCTAATCTTTAATTTTTAACTCTTCAATACTTTTTTAAACTCTTCCTCCACACCCTTCTTCAATGGACCAACTGCTCCTAAAAACAACTCACCACTCCAAAGATCCTTAGCCACCTCCAAAATCTCCTCTCTAGTTACCTTATCTACTTCCTCCAACATACTACTTGGCTTTCTTATCTTCCCTTCTCTCAAAGCCCAATCCATCGCCATCCAATCAGCCACTCTATTATTAGACTCCATTCCCAAGACGAGTTTTCCCTTTAAAGACTCCTTGGCTATCAAAAACTCTTTCTCACTCACCAAATTACTACTTAAATCACTTACTATATCCTTAACAATCTTCACCACCTCTAACTCCTGTCCCTTCTTAAACCCACCTCTAACTACCTGCATACCCAGATCTTTATGAGACTCAGTCTCCGAAACAATGTAATATGCCAAACCTCGTTTTTCTCGAATCTCCTCCCACAACCTACTAGTCATTCCTCCACCCAACACCTGATTCATAACTTTCCACGCATACATCTTTTTACTATAAGGTCCTAGTCCTCTAACTCCTAAAGCCAAATGAACTTGTTGTATATCCTTCTCTACTGTCTTCACCACTTGTCCTTTATTTTTCCCAAACTCTTCTTTATTTCTTTCATCAATGAACTTCCCTTTCTTTATAATTGAACTAAACTTATCTTCAACTAAACCAG
>CAZBRK010000046.1:0-3959 GCA_964494445.1 uncultured Pseudomonadales bacterium | reverse complement strand
ACGGGTGGCAGCAACTGGGAATATTGCGCAATGGACGAAAGTCTGACGCAGCGACGCCGCGTGCGGGATGAATGCCTTCGGGTTGTAAACCGCTGTGGAGAGGGAGAAAGATCTGATAGTACCTCTCTAGAAAGCACCTGCTAACTACGTGCCAGAAGCCTCGGTAATGCGTAGGGTGCAAGCGTTATCCGGAATTATTGGGCGTAAAGGGTTTCGTAGGCGGTTGATTAAGTGGTGGGTTAAAGGCTGGGGCTCAACTCCAGATATGCCCATCAAACTAGTCAACTAGAGGTATTTCGGGGATGTTGGAATTCTTGGTGTAGGAGTGAAATCCGTTGATATCAAGAAGAACACCAAAGGCGAAGGCAGACATCTAGAAATATCCTGACGCTGATGAACGAAAGCTAGGGGAGCGAAAGGGATTAGAGACCCCTGTAGTCCTAGCCGTAAACGATGAACACTAGCTGGTGGTCCTTGAGATCACTGGCGTAAGCTAACGCGTTAAGTGTTCCGCCTGGGGAGTACGGTCGCAAGACTAAAACTCAAAGGAATTGACGGGGAAGCGCACAACCAGCGTGCCATGTGGTTTAATTCGATACAAAACGATGAACCTTACCTAGGCTTGACATCCCGATCATATCTTGTGGAAACACAGGAGTCAGTTTGGCTGGATCGGTGACAGCTGCTGCATGGTTGTCGTCAGTTCGTGTCGTGAGGCGTCCTGTTAAGTCAGGTAACGAACGCAACCCCTGTCGTGTGTTAAATATCCACGCGAGACTGCCCTTCTTATTTGGAGGGAGGAAGGAGGGGACGACGTCAAATCAGCATGGCCCTTATGCCTAGGGCTACACACATGGTGTAATGGATGAGACAACGGGTCGCGACGGAGTAATCCTGAGCTAATCCTAATAAACTCATCCTCAGTTCGGATTGGGGGCTGCAATTCGCCCCCATGAAGGGGAGTTGGTAGTAATCGCGGGTCATCTATACCGCGGTGAATACGTTCTCGCTTCTTGTACACACAAGCAAAACGCGCTTGGCAGTTAATATCGCTAATTGGTTAAAGTCCAATCTTCCGTTAAGGAAGTAGTCAAAAAAATTCGGCAATCCTACTAGGGTAACTTGGTAGGGTGGAGGGCCTGAGACAAAGAGTAGGCCAACAAAATACAAAGGAATCGACCTCATCAGGTGTGTTTGAGGGAAGATTTTACCGGTGAATCCGGCCTTTAGTTGGCATGTTCAGAAGAGTGATATTGATGACCCAAGGAGATCCTAACAAGATAAAGGAAATTGCTTGTTAGGAAGTCAGCTATTTCATAGTAGTTGTCTTTATTGACAATGAAGGGAATAACCTGAGAGACTATATGTTTTTCGGGGCTCGCCCGGTGCGGGAAATCCGCACGCCGGTCACTTATGGAAGCATAAAAGATCTTCTGAAACTAATCAGAAGAGCGGGAACGCGACAAAACCTTTATAGATCGCAATCCGCCCGTCAAGTCAACAAAGTCAGCAGTGCCCGAAGTTGGTCCCTCTAACCTGGTTTACCAGGAAGAGGCTACCTAAGGCAAGGTTGGCGATGGGGGCTAAGTCGTAACAAGGTAGCCGTTCTGGAAGGAGCGGCTGGATCACCTCCTTTCTAGGAGTGTGCGCAAGATTTCACGACCTTGTGTATAACATACGCCCTACTTTTTAGATTGTTTAGTAGTAAAAGAAAATAATCTCCTTTTTAGGAAGGATTTTAAAATCCTTCCTGTCACATTTTGATGATTTGCTAAAAGAACCCTGGGGGAAACCTCAGGGTTTTTTGTTGGCTTGATGAGGTTGTCTTAGCCTTGTGGTAAAATTAGAAATGATTTTGGGCGTGTAGCTCAGTTGGTTAGAGCGCAGTCCTGATAAGACTGAGGTCCCTAGTTCGAATCTAGGCTCGCCCACTTTATTATGTTTTTAGGTTTTTGGAAAGATTTACCACGACCGATTGTAGGTTTGTCGCCGATGGATGGAGTGACGGATGCGGCGATGAGGAAGATAGTGTCTAAATATGGTGATCCGAGTGTTATTTTTACAGAGTTTGTTAGTGCTGAGGGGATAAAAGCGGGAGCAGTGAAGTTATTGTCTGAGTTGATTTACAGTGAGGAAGAAAGACCGGTGGTGGCACAGTTGTTTGGAACAGATACAGAAGCTTTTTATATCTCTACGATGGTGGTTTGTGCTTTAGGTTTTGATGGTGTGGATATTAACATGGGTTGTCCTTCTAAGAGTGTGGCTGGGAGAGGTGGAGGAGCTGGATTGATTAAAAAACCTGAGTTGGCAAGAGAGATTGTGGAGGTAGTGAAGAAAGGAATCGAGGATTGGGTGGGTGATGTTGAGTTAAAGGATATTGGTTTGAGTGAGGAGATGGTGAAAGAGGTGGAGAAAATGAAGAAAGAGAAGGGGTTGAAGAAGAGAGTGGAGATACCAGTGAGTGTGAAGACAAGGATTGGGTATGAGAGTAAAGAGGAAGTAGAAGAGTGGATGAAGACAGTGGTTGGTTTTGGGGTGGCAGCAGTGAGTTTGCACGGAAGAACGTTTAGACAGATGTATAGAGGGGAAGCTGACTGGGAGGTGATCGGTAAGATGAGTAAATTTTTTAAGGATAAAGAAACGTTGTTTTTGGGTAATGGGGATGTGAAGAGGAGAGAGGATGTGGATGAAAAAGTGAAGAAATATGGAGTGGATGGAGTGTTGATTGGTAGGGCAGCGATGGGAAATCCTTTTGTGTTTAAAGAAGGAAATGAGAAGTTGGAGTATAAGAAGAGATTGAAGATAGCGATTGAGCATGCGAGGGTTTATGAAGAAATTTTTGGAAAAGATTGGTTTTTACCAATGAGAAAACATTTGGCTTGGTATGCTAAAGGGTTTGAAGGTGTGGGTGAGTTAAGAAGTAAGTTGGTTAGAACAGAGTCGGCAGATGAGGTGGAGAAGTTGATTAAAGAGTATCTTTAAGGAAAATTTTAGCTTGTTTGATGGTAGTAGGTTCACCGTGGCCAGGATAGACGATGGTTTGAGAAGGGAGTTTAAGGAGAGTTTTTAGAGATTTTTTAATTTGTGAATGGTCGGAGTAGGAGAAGTCGGTGCGGCCAATGCCGTTTTTGAAGAGAGTATCTCCTGAGAAGAGAAAGTTGTGTTCTTTGGAGTAAATGGAGATGCCACCTTGAGTGTGGCCAGGAGTGGGGATGATGGTGAGATTGGAGAAGGGTGAAGGAAGAGGTTTTTTGGGGGAGAGAAGTATGTCTGGGAGAGGAACAGGAGCAGATGACTGTTTGGTCCAGTGGAGGGCACTTTGAGGGGCTTGTTTATAAAGGGAGAGATCTTTGGGGTGAATGGCTAAAGGGATGTCAAAGTTGAGTTTAATTTCGAGAGAACCGAGAACATGGTCAAAGTGGCCGTGAGTAAGAAGGATGAGGATGGGTTTTAGCTTTTTTTGGAGGATTTCTTGGGTGATGAAGTCTGCTTCTTCGGCGGGGTCGATGATGATGGTTTTGAGGGTTTGGGGATGGGTAAGGAGGTAGCAGTTGGTTTGGAGGGGTCCCACGGTGAGGGTAGTAATTTCCATGGTTTAATTTTAGCTGAATGTTTGAAGGAGGAGAAGACCTTGTTGAGGAACCAACGAGGTTGGCGAAAGCCTAAGGGTTTGAAATTTGATTTAATGACGATACGGCGACCCATACCTACTCTTAATTATATCTTTTAAAGCAAGGGGTCAGTTGACTAGGTGTGGTCAATTTGCTTAACTAGAGTGGTTAGAAGTGAGGAAAAAATATAATGGAAGATAAGAATAAGAGTAATTTAGTAACAGCTTTAATAGTTTTAGGAGTTTTTTTAGGAGGAGTATTATTATTCCCTTGGAGGTTGGTGGACTGGGGCAAGATTAGAATGGCAGAAGAAGAAATTGTAACGGTGAGTGGCTATGCTAGTGGGGT
>CAZBRK010000045.1:0-4087 GCA_964494445.1 uncultured Pseudomonadales bacterium | reverse complement strand
CCGCTGACGACTGGAATTTTTTTTTCTTATCCAGGATCCTACATCCAGGAGATAAAAAAGAGTGATTAACGAGATGAGAATGAAACCACTCGAGATGGCTATTATCGAGTAACAACCCAGATGGGTTTCAGGACTAGAAGCGTTCTGATAACAATCAGGGAAAGCACTAAAGCCCATTATCCCGATGATAAAAAGGATAGCTGCTGCGAGAAACCAAACTATTCCATTATTGTTCTTTTTTATTTCTTTTTTCTTCATAGAAACCCACCTTTTGATTGTTTTGTTTCTCTATAAAATAGTTGATGATCTTGGGAATGATTGGCTCACCTGTAGCAAAGAGAATAAAGAGAATAAAAACCACAGAAAAAGACAAGGAGCCCGAAAAGATTATTGTGGCGATGCATAACATGAAATCATTTGGGCTACAAGTGCCCCTTAAACATTCTGGAAAAAGATAGACGGGTACCAGTATGATAAAGATCAGAAGAACTACCAGAAAACTTATCACAAATTCCCGAAAAGATGTTATTACTTTCTTGTTATTCACAACTCCTCCTTTATGGTTTTCTCTTTCCTGAAAATAGATCTTCCGACCAGACGATTATCATCATCTTAAAACGGATGATTAAGTAACCAGTAAGGCCGAAGAAGAAGGCAAGAATCTTTAGGGCAAAGGGCTGGTATGCAAACATCAGGTCAAACAAATTAAACATGACCAGGATTAAAACTCCAACCACAATAAACATTGCCCCGACAAGATTCACCAGCATCCCTGCAACCCTTGATTTTTGTGAGAAATAGACTTCGGGACTTCTTGGCTTTTCATCAGAGATCAGAATGAAAAATAGGCCAAGGGTTAAAAGGGCGAAATGAACAAGTATGATAAGAGTGTTAATGTAATCAACACTCATAAAAAACGCCATACTTATAAACCCTGCCACTAAAATAAGCGCACCCATGAAGGCAAATCCTCTGTTTCGGTTCTTATACTCTTTCTCCATCGTCTTCTCCTTTTATATAGAATTTCAATGTCCACGTCTTAAACTAACGTGAGTATATCATGTTATAAGCTCATCCTGCTTAATTATCGCGATGGAGCAAAAAAAAGACCACCGCCTCAAGTGAGAGGGTGGTCTAGTTAGACATAATGTTTTTTAGGTTTCTGGTTCATTGTTCCTTTTAGAGTAACTGATGGCGATGATAATAAAGCTCAATAAAGAGAGTATGAGCGTAGAGATTAACCAAAAAGGGTCTTTAGTCAGATAGATTCTAGAAATTTTAAAAGATTTCTCTAAAAGACTCTGGAGAGAGAAAACAAAATTAAAACCGCTAATGATGATAATTGTTGCAATCATCAAAATCAGCGTAGACCACAATATTGTTGTCTTTTTTTTCTTTGTCATTATTCCTCCCAAGTTCTAGTTACACTTCCTTTTATTACAGTAGTTTGAATTACGGCTTAATCTTTTTAGTAAGGACATCCTCTAGCCAACAAGCTATCCAGATATTAAACCGGAAAAACATGAAGCCTGAGTAAATTGCAGCAAAAGACAAAATCATAATGCTGAAATATAAAATAGGATGGGTTAAACTCAAATCCTGATAGACTCCAACCCCAAATAAAATAAGGTTTAAAAAGCCCAATACCAAAAGAAAAATTCCTAAGTTCCGTAAAATTGTTTCCATAGTACTCTGCTTCTTATCCATGCTGAATACTCCTTTACTAAATTTGGGTGGTTGGATTAAATAAGCTTAAAAATGTCAACGTCCACGTCTTAAACTAATGCGAGTATATCATGTTATAAGCCTGTGGATAAAAGTTTTTGAGTGAAAGACAAAAAAAATGAAAAGTTTGGTTTAGTATTTAATACTATTCCCCTTAGGAACAATCTCTATCCAGATCTTACCTGGTTGGAACTGATACTCATCATCGTCCTCATCATAGAAGATGGTACGAGTAGTACGTTTGGTCTTTTCCCAGGTAAGCTCCTGTACTTGACCTTGAGTAAAGGCTAAAGCCTTACCATCATCAATAGTACCGTAGAGCATGTGCTTGACTTCATCAATAGGACCAGTCTCGGTAACAAACTGAATAATGACGGTGGTGGCTGATAAGATTTCTCCGGTAGTGAAATCAATGTGATCCTTGCCACCATTCTTTCTTAAGTAAACACCCTTGTCTGAGTTGTAGTTCCAGTTAACGGTGTACTGAGAAAAGTCATCCCAGAAATCAAAGGTAACGGAGGTAGCAGAGTCAGCTCCACTCAAAGATTTTTTGGCAAACTCCCAAGAAGTGAATGTGTCATCCCAGTCATCACCGTCTTGATCGGTAGCAGCCCAACCACGTTTGTCAGCTAACTTCCAAAGAGATTCGGTGTAGCAGTACATGGTGTGTTCAGTCGCTCTAGACTCTCCAGTACGAGCATACTCACGAGCACACTCTTTGACAGAAAGACCAAATTGATTGAGGTCGTTCTCTCCAGACCAACCATAGTCAATGATCTGACCAAGAGCATCGGCCTTGTTAGGAGTGTTACCACCACCAACATGGAGATATAAAGGATTGAAGCTGTACTCAGAAGCCCAGTCTAAGAAGTATGTACGAGCACTACGAACAGGACCAATGGTGAGATCACCAAAAGCAGCGTCACAGTAGTAAACGGCCATAAAACGAGTGATACCACCCTCAGCTATGGCTTCATAAACAATATCAGCTTTAGAAAGACCAGACTGAGGACGAGCTTCTAGATGGTTCTCGATCATAGCGGTCAGAGGACGGCGTTCTTCCCAAAGGGCCTTCTCGGTCTTGGTGTACATGCCACCATTGAGAGGACACATTTCTGTCTTTGGTTCACCAGGATCTATAGTAGGAGAAGAGTCGCCTAGATTACCTTGAGGTGAGAGTAAACCGGAACTAGGCCAGAAAGCATAGCTCAAGATACTAGAACTGAAAAAGATTACAAATAGGGCGGCAATAATTTTGGGAGTGAGTTGTTCTTTTAACGACATTATTTACTGAGTGCTTGTTTTAGTGCTTGTTTCTCCTCAGCGGACAGGCTGGTGCCAGCTGATTTTCCTTTGTTAATAGGTTTAGCGTAAATCCGGGTGGATTCTCGACTATGTAATGAGCTTATCATAATCCCATCTCCGTTTTCATCTAGTAAACAGAGAGAGAAACTCTGATTACCACCGGTGTTGGTAAAAGGATTGAAGCGTTTAAAACCAATTCTTTGCAAATGACCCCTGTTGGCTTCCACTTCTTTTTTCAGATCTTCAGCAACGGCCTTGATGTCATCACTGTTACTTTTTGCTTGAGAGATTAACTGATTAAGAGAAGAGATTAAGTTCTTCTTAGAAATGCCTTTTGTCATCCTCTGGTAATGAGAAAAAAGACGAATAAAAAGAAAGGAGAGTACGAGTAGCCAAACGAAAAGCCCTCCTAATATGTAGTAAATATTCATGAAGCTAATTGTAGCAGAAATCAAGGGTATAATATGGACATGAGCAAAAAAAGACGCACCAAAAAGCAAAAAATGCAGACACAAAAAAGACGGACTCAACAAGCCAACTCAGGCTTTGTTATTCCAGAGGCAACGTTGAAGAAAAATATAAAAATGAAGAAAATTAAGGAAAGTTCAAGCAAAATGAAAAATGGTCATTTTCGGTCAGACTTGACAAAGACGCTCCTCGTGACTATGCTTGCTTTAGCCTTAGAGCTAGCCTGTTGGAGATACTTTTTTAAATAAATAATAGGCTCTAGGAAAATTGAAAGGGGGTGAAAAACAATGACTATGTACTGTGTAAAATGCCGAGCAAAGAAGGACGTTGGTGAAGAGTTTGAGAGAGTTACCATGAAGAATGGTAAACCCGCTTCTCGTGCCGTATGTCCTGACTGTGGCACTAAAATGTTCAAAATTGGGGCTGCTTAGTCCACAATTTTGTAAACACTAAAAGACCCGACCAAGTTTTGATCGGGTTTTTTAGTGGGAACAAAGATGACTAAGCATCAATTGAGCCTAAAAAACCAAGGTTTAAGGCTAGAATACAGGCCTATAACTTGACATTTTGAACCTAGCAATGTATATTG
>CAZBRK010000044.1:3008-4551 GCA_964494445.1 uncultured Pseudomonadales bacterium | reverse complement strand
ACTGGGTAGGTACTAAGTCTTTCATAATTAATCTCTCTGTAGTTATTTTCCATGTAGATTACTTTCTCATCTGCTTCTCTTGAACCGGTAAGGATCATTCTGATCAAGCCTCTTTCTGGTTCCGTTTGGTAGAAGGGATAGCTTGAAAGAACTTTTTCTGTTTCTTCCTCAATCTCTTCAATATTATTCCTATTAAAATCTATCTGGACAAAGTCTGCTCCCGATAGAGACAAGGCTTCTGCTAAGTTTGTTCCGTCAACTCTTAGGTAAGTTAAGCTTCCGCTTCCCAGAATATCTTTCTTGTCCAGCTCTGCTTGTTTTAAGATCGACTCTGCTCTACTGGCCACATCACTCTCTGATTTAAAGTTAGCCAGTATTGTCAACTCTGGTTTGTTCTGCCACTTTCTTGTTAAGGTGAACTTGCCGTTAACAATATTCATTTTTAAACTGGACTCAAGTTCGTCTTGATTACTCCACACATACATTGTCGAGGACTCCTTGGTTGGTGCAAACAGGAAATTTAAGTTAGCCGCTGTTTCTACTGATCTGTCAGTATCCAAGAAACTGCTTCTTTTTTGTA
Organism: uncultured Pseudomonadales bacterium; assembly: GCA_964494445.1. Taxonomy (GTDB): domain Bacteria; phylum Patescibacteriota; class Microgenomatia; order UBA1400; family MFAQ01; genus CAZBRK01. The sequence continues at coordinate 3,971 of CAZBRK010000044.1, read as the reverse complement.
TCATCTCAAACACCTTCATCTGTGTTGGAAAAGTAGGTATATCTCCAGTGGGTAACTCCAGTGTTAACTTAGGCCTACCTGTTTCTTCTGGGAACTCAATTGCACTCACTTTACCAAAACCTGTCTGAGGTGCGGGGGGCGGGGATGGATTAATCGATTTATAATATCTAATAGCAGCACCACCAGCAAACCATAAGATGGTAATAGCCACGAAGCCGATTGCTCCATACTTGATTGCTTTTCTGGCTACTACTGCTGATTCGGTTAACGATGCCATAACAACTTAAAGTATACTATCAATATGTCCAAAGCCAAAGTCCGAACCAGAATTGCTCCTTCCCCTACAGGCATCCCTCACATTGGGAATACCCGAACTGCTCTTTTTGACTATCTTCTCGCCAAGAAATATGATGGAGACTTCATTTTACGTATTGAAGACACCGATCAAAAAAGACTTGTTCCCGAAGCCCTTGAAGCCACTTACGAAATCCTAGATTTTCTTGGTCTTCAGCCAGATGAAAGTCCTAAGAAACCTGGTAAGTACGGTCCATATGTTCAAACAGAAAGACTAGACATTTATCAAAAATATGCTCAAGAGCTAATTGATAAAGGTTTTGCTTACAAAGACGATGGAGCCATTCGTATCAAGATGCCCAAGGAAGGGTATGCTTCTTGGAAAGACTTGGTTCAGAAAAAGATCTCTTTTCCTTACAACGAGGTTGACGACAAAGTTTTACTTAAGTCAGACGGTGTTCCCACCTATCATCTCGCCGCCATGGTTGATGATCACTTAATGGAGATATCCCACATTCTTCGTGGTGTTGAATGGATTAGTTCTACTCCAGTTCACTTAGTTATCTATCAGGCTCTTGGTTGGCAGATGCCCATCTTAGCTCATGTACCTCTACTTCTTGGTCCAGACAAAAGCAAACTTTCTAAACGTCATGGTGCTAAATCAATTCT
>CAZBRK010000044.1:0-2908 GCA_964494445.1 uncultured Pseudomonadales bacterium | reverse complement strand
TACTCAAATTCGGTTTTATTCCCAAGAAATGGCTAGGGGATGAGGACAAGCTAAGAAAAATTGTTTCCTTAGTTAAAGAAAGAATGCACACTCTTAAAGACTTTGCTAAATTAGCTGAGTGTTTCTTTGAGTACAAACTTCCTCAAGTTAAAGAGATCACTGATCAAACAGAAGCCGACGTCGCTGCTACTCGAGACTGGTTGAGTCAAGCTTCTCAAGTTATGGAAAAACTTTCTGACTTTACTGGTGAAAAAATTCATACTGCTCTAGGTGAATTACAAAAGAACTCCGCCTTTACTCCTCGTCAAGCCTTCATGAGTTTACGAGTTGCCGGAACTGCTTCCACTATCACTCCTCCCTTATTCGACACCTTCGCCGTTATTGGTAAACAGGAAATTATTAAACGACTTAAGCAAATAGACGAACTTCTTAAATGACACCCAAGACTGACCTGTCCCAGGCAATTGCCAATCTAGAAAAACAATCTCAAAAACTCCATAAAGAGCTGTTGAAGAACAAGACAGCTAAAAAATTCTACACCCGTTCCACTCTTTTAGCCCATACTCTTAGAGAAAAATCTTCTCAATTACTCGCAGGTGCTGGTTTAATCGGCACCATATTAGCTACTCCTATGACTTCAGACATTCCCCCTGTTCACAGTTCTTCCGTTACTGCTTCTGCTCTAGATACTCAGCAAGAGCTGCTTAAAAAATTAGCTGACATTACTCCTCATCGTCCTACCGATCTAGAACCAGATCAAGCCGAGAAAATAGAAAAGGTTATTAAAGAAACTTTGGGAGTGACCGCTAAAGCAACGCTTGATGATCAGTCTCTTAACCATCAGGTGGGATATATTGGTTATGAACAACATCTGAAGAGATATCCTAGTGACTCTTTGGCTCAACACGATGCTGAACAAGTAGCTGGTATTGCTCCCGGACTAGGAGCTTGGGGATATTTTGCTCAGTCTGAATCACAGTTCACCACCCAAGACTACTTAAGAGAGAAGTACTACTCAGTTGCTCAAACTCTCTATCTTCCTAACTGGAATGCTGACTTCAAGTATCTTCGTGACTGGTACCAGTATCGTAAGGTTCTTGTTGTTAATCCTGCCAATGGCACAGCCGTTGTTACCGTTATTGGTGATGCTGGTCCTGCCGAGTGGACTGGTAAACAATTTGGTGGTTCACCTGAAGTAATGGAAGCTCTCGATCTTCACCTCGGTCCTCGCAAAGGTTTAGTTCTATTTCTTTTTATCGATGATCCTGATGATATGGTTCCTTTAGGTCCTCTTAATCAGCCTTTTAATTTATAAATAATTAAACAACATGTCTATTATATTTTACGACCATCTTACTCCACGAGACAAAATAATCGTTATTATTAAAGAGTCTAAAGCCCCCGAAAACCAAAAGGGTAAGGCTCTCCAACTAGTCGATGATATTCTCCATCAGGGCCTAGTCGATTTTATTCTCAAACAGTTGCCAGAAAAACACCACCGACCTTTCCTTAAGCGTCTCCACTCTATGCCTTATGACCCTGAGATTCTTACCATGCTTAAAGAAAGAATTGCTGATGATATCGAAGATCGAATCAAAGAAGAAGCAGACCGTTTAGTCAATAAGGTCAGACAAGAACTGGGCCTTTAATTTTTGTTTCTTTGACAGAGTACTCTACAATGGTAGGCAGATGAAGCAAAAGTTCTTATATATCCTCCTTCTTCCTTCCCTCGTTGTTGTTGCTATTTTTCTCTATTTCTCTCTTACTTCTCCACCCGAAACCTCTCCAGAAGTTTTATCCTTGAGTGCTACTACTCCGACTTCTGCTCCCACTCTCTCTCCACCCCTCAACCTCCTATTTACTGGCGATACCATGTTTGATCGTAGTATTAGATCAAGAGGAGAAAAAGAAGGTTATCCTTTCATTCTTGAAGAAATGACAGAGTATCTTAATAGTTTTGACTTGGTAATTGCCAATCTAGAAGGTCCAGTTACTGACAATCAGTCTAAGAGTACTGATTCAGAGATTGGTAGTACCATCAACTATGTATTTACTTTTGACTCGGAAATAATTCCGACTTTAAAAGAAAACAACCTTACTTTACTCAACTTAGGCAACAATCATATTCTTAACTTTGGGGAAGATGGACTTAAACAAACCACCGATTACTTAAATGAAAATGGCTTAAAATATTTTGGAGATACTGGCACTAGTTTGGTCTCTCCTTTTATAATTCAAAATCTTAATGGTCTAGAAATTGTTTTTATAAACTACAACCAATTTACCGGACAGGGAATTGACCCTACCTTGGACTTAATTTCTCGTCTAGAAACCCAAGTTGATTTAATCATTCTCTACACTCACTGGGGTGAAGAGTATCAAGAAGAACCTAGTGACACTATTGAAGAACAGGCTTATCAATTTATTGATCAAGGTGTCGACCTTATCATTGGTTCTCATCCTCATGTTATTCAAATTCACGAACTGTACAACGGTAAACATATCTACTACTCCTTAGGAAACTTTGTCTTTGATCAGTATTTTTCTGAAGAGACTCAACAAGGTTTACTGGTTGAGGTAGAAATTCAGAAAGGATACCAGGGAGAAATTAACTTAACCACCAGGGAAGTTTTTATAGACATGCAGATTAATGGGCAAACAGTTTTTAAAGAAATAGAAATTCCTGAAGAACAAGAATGAAATTTTCATATAAACAAATATCTTCTTCGCCTTGGTTTAAGTGGCTTGCTCCAATACTCTTAATTCCGTCCCTTCTTTTTAATCTATACTTCCTCTCTTTAGACAAAAGTGATTTTAGTACTCTGGTTTTAGAAGTCCTAGATGGTGACACTATTTTACTTGAGCAAGATGTCAGACTAAGACTGCGTCAACTTGATGCACCCGAACT
>CAZBRK010000043.1:0-5037 GCA_964494445.1 uncultured Pseudomonadales bacterium | reverse complement strand
CTATTCAACTAAGTAAAGTATAAAGCGACGCTTTATGGTTTGTCAAGTATTAACAAAGTCCCCGAGAGTATACAAGTTTCCCACAAAATACCTAAATGATATACTAAATTTATGGATAAACCTGCCCCTGAAACACAGCCAGTAGTACAACCTCAACAATCCCCTACTCCTCCAAACCCACCATCTGATCAAGTAAAACCTATTAAAAAACCTACGAAATTACCAATCATTTTAATGACAGTAATAGCCGTGCTTTCCTTAACCGTATCCGCATATCTTGGTTATCAAAACTACCTATTAAAACAACAGATTTCTCAATCCCCAATCGCATCCCCTTCTCCAACGGAAGATCTAACGGCAGACTGGCGAACAATTACTAGAAAATATTGGAGCTTTAAGGTACCGAGCGGTTGGAATTTTTTGGAGTGTTCTGATGAAGATATCTATGTTGGACTTGAACATCAAGAGGATAAGACTGTAGAGTGTAATTTTGAACCGTCCGGCACTTTTGGGATCATTAAAGGTGCTTCTGACTATCCAATCGCCAAAAACCTTTTTGACTCTGAGATAAATGAGCCAGTGGTTATTATTGACAGCAGCAAGCAGATAACAGTTGCTGGCGAAAATGCCGTTCGTCAACAAGAACAAGTTTCTCGAGGTGGGGAATTTTATGTTTCGACTATCAAAGTTTATATCAAAAAACCTGATGCAACCTATGTGTTATTTCTGACAGACCTATCGCTTCAAGCTACTTTTGATCAAGTTCTCTCCACTTTTAAATTTTTAGACGAAACAGAAGATTGGAAAACCTACACAACTCCAAAACTCCCAAAGATCGGTTTTCCATCCGTAACCTTCAATTACCCACCAGATTGGATTGTCGAAGAGGAAAATGATGGGCTCGGAACAATGAACTTTAAATTATCTAAAAATGGTTATGAAATAACCCTCTATCAGGCTCCGATGGGAGGCAGTGTGTGCCTTTTTGACGATTCACCCGAATTTGAAGGCCCAAGTAGCAACTATCGCACAGTGGAGTATATAGAGACTGTGGCGGACATTGGGATACTCAGGTATTTAATTGATCCAAATGACTCACAAAAATATTTCTTTTGTCAAAAATCAGATCAACACTTTGTTTCGTTTGGGATAGGACTTTTAGAACTTAACACACCTAACAAAATAGACACCAAAGTTTTCCGAGAAGCAATAGAAATAATTAAATTAATTTCTATCAATTAGTAAATATTCATTGCTCTTTGCGTTAATGTAGCAGGTTCTAAAAAATGATATATTACCCTTTAACTCCTTCTCCAATCCCCTTTTAACCGTTGTTTTACCTGCTCCCAAACCTCCTTCTAATACTATAAAAAATGTTTTATTGTTTTTTTTCATTATTACTTATCTTTAAAATCTTTCCATGCTCTACTCGCTGTTGGTCCTTTTTGTCCTTGATACTTATTCCCCGCTGTTCCATATGGCCTTTCCACTTCTGATGTCATTCTAAAAAAACAAACTTGTCCCACCTTCATGTTTGCATACAAAACAATCGGTACCGTATTTAGGTTACTAATCTCGAAAGTAATATGGCCTTTAAAACCAGGGTCAATATATCCGGCTGTAGCATGAACCACCAGTCCTAATCTCCCCAAACTACTCTTTCCCTCAATCTTTGCCGCCATATCATTTGGAATCTCAAATCTCTCCACCGTTGACCCTAAAATAAACTCACTTGGATGAAGAATAAACTTACCTTCTTTCTTTACATCTACCAACTTAGTCACAGCTTGTTTTTGTTTTAAATCAATACAGGTAGTCTGATTATTATTAAACACCCTAAACTGACTAGAAAGATGCACATCATAAGTCGACGGTTGCACACACTCCTTGTCAAACGGGTCGATTACTAGCTTCTTGTTCTTAATTTCTTTTTTTATATCTCTATCCGACAAAATCATTTCTTATCTTCCTCCTTCTCTTCTCCTTCCACCTTTGGTTTCTTCCAACTAGCCCACTTACAACTTGGATACTTCTCACAACCATAAAACTCTCTCCCTTTTCGTGTCTTCTTTATCACCACCCTACTACCACAATCTTCACACTTGGCTCCTTCAACATAAATTACATAGTTGGCTCTGTATTTACACTCAGGAAACTGATCACAAGACAAGAACTTACCAAATCTCCCTTCCCTAATCACAATGGACCCTTTCTTACAGTCCGGACACTTCTTTCCTGTATTTTCTACCTCAATTTTCACCCTCTCTGAATTCTTTTCTACTTTTTCTACTTGTTTAATAAACGGTTTATAAAACACTCCCAACATATCTTGCCACTTTAACTTTCCTTCAGCAATATCATCCAAATTACCCTCCATCTCAGCCGTAAAATCATAGTCCAATTGTTTTTTAAAATTCTTTACCAAAAACTCAACCACTGCCTTACCAATACTGGTGGCATAAAAACGCTTATCTTTTCTCTCTACATAATTCCGATTAATAATCGTACTAATCGTTGGAGCATAGGTTGACGGTCTACCAATTCCCCTCTTCTCTAATTCTCTAATCAAAGAAGCATCATTAAATCTGGCTGGGGGTTGAGTAAACTTCTGTTCTGTATTCACTTTAATCAAATCAAGTTTTTCTTTTTCCTCCATCTCTGGCAACTCCTCTTTGTCAGCCCCACTTCTCTCCCACACCTTCCTCCAACCAATAAACTTCTCAATCTCTCCTCTGGCCAATACCTCCATCTCTTTCTTCCCTTTAGCTGCAATCAACACCTTAGTCGCATCATAAATCGCTATTGCCATCTGACTGGCAATCGTTTTTTGCCAAATCAATCTATACAACTTCTTCTGATCACTTACCATTCTTCCTTCTCCCGTAAACGCCTCTGGCACTAACTTAACATTGGTCGGCCTAATCGCTTCGTGTGCTTCCTGAGCTACCACCTTAGCCTTGCTCTTGTAAAAAATACCCCCTTCAGCCACATACTCTTTGCCATATTTTTCTTCTACCAACTTAGAAATCTTCTCTACCACTCCTGCTATCAAATGCAATGAGTCGGTTCGGTGATAAGTAATTTTTCCGTGTTCATACAAAGCCTGAGCTACACTCATCGTCTTTTTAGCCGACCAGCCGAACATATTAGCCGCTGTTTGTTGCATTGTTGAAGTCTTAAAAGGAGGTCTTGGTCTTACTTTTCTTTCTTTTCTATCAATACTTAAAACCTGATAACTTGCCTTCTTCAAACCCTCTTCTATCTCCTTTGATTCTTTCCCATTCTTTATCTCCATCTTCTTTCCTTCAACCCTGTGCAACTCAGCATAGAAACTACTTCCCTTCTTTCCTTTTAACTCCACTCCCATATCCCAGTACTCATCTGGTTTAAATGCCTTAATCTCCGCTTCCTTTTCTACCACCAACCTTGTTGCCACACTCTGTACTCTTCCTGCTGACAAACCTCGCCTTACCTTCTTCCACAACACCGGAGACAGTTTATATCCCACTAATCTGTCTAGTACTCTCCTAGCCTGCTGTGCATCCACCAAAGCCATATCCAACTTACTTGGTTTCTCCATTGCCTTCAGAACCGTTGACTTTGTTATCGAGTGAAACACAACTCTCTCAAACTTATCTCCACCACTCTTTCCTTTTAATAAGCCTTTTACATGCCAAGCAATTGCTTCTCCTTCTCTATCTGGGTCAGTCGCCAAAATTATTTTATTGGCTTTTTTTGCCTCTGCCTTTAACTTCTTTATCTGTGCACCCTTACCCTTCACCACCGTATAGTCTGGTTTAAAACTCATCTTCTTGTCTTTTTCTTCAATCTCTACCCCCAACTTACTCTTAGGTAAATCCACCATGTGTCCCATGGTTGCCATTACCTTAAAGTCCTTACCCAAGTACTTGGACAAGCTTTTTGTTTTCGTAGGAGACTCAACAATTACCAGCTTCATAACCTTAATATCATAACACTTCTTTTTAGTGTAACTTAATTTCTCTGACAATTTCACCCCCACTTTTCACCACTCTAGCTCCATCAGCCACCAGATCAAACAGTCCCTCACTGTTCCTCTCTCCCTTCTCTTTTTTCACACACCACACCTCTTTTCCCTGATCTGCTGCAAAATTTGGCGTACTAATACTTCCTGACCTCCTAGCCGCTTCAATCACCACCACTCCTCGACTTAAACCAGCCACCAACCTATTCCTCTCCAAAAAATTACTTCTCTTCAACTCACTTCCCACCGGATACTCACTCACCACTCCACCACCTCGTTTCAAGATATTCTCCAACAATCTCTCATGTCTTAAAGGGTAAACCCTGTCTAAACCTACTGGTAACACCGCTACTGTTCTCCCTCCCACCCTTAAACACTCTTCATGAACCAGACCATCCACTCCTATGGCTAAACCAGACACTATCCCCACTCTTTCCTTCACTAACTCAGGCACAATTTTCTTCACCCAACCTCTACCCTTATCACTCATCTGTCTTGAACCTATCACCGCCACCCAAACTTCACCATTCTCGGGCAACTTTCCTTTGTAATAAATAGATACTGGCGGATCTGCTATTTCCCTTAAACTTTCTGGGAAATCTTCATCCCAAAAACAAACACACTTAATCCCTAACTTCCCGTATCGTTCACTAATTTTACCCATCTTTTCACCCCCACTTATCTTCACCCATCCTCCCCAATCTTTACCGTAACTTAGGATCACTTTTCGACTAGTTCCCCCCTCTAACATCTCTGTTACCATCCACTTCAAGCTCTCTTTTTCTCTTTTCATTTTTACAACATTGACTCTACTATTTTTCTCGCTACCGGTGCCGCTTTTTCACTTCCTTCTCCTCCTCCTTCTAACAACACAGTTACTACTCGCCAATCATCTATCTCACTCCATAAATACTCTCCCTCATCCCCTACCTCTGGTACCACCACCGTTATCCACGCATGAGGTTCGTCATCTTCTCCTCCCTGCTGAGCCGTACCCGTCTTACACACCACCCTACCCTCTAGATCAAAAAATG
>CAZBRK010000042.1:0-5343 GCA_964494445.1 uncultured Pseudomonadales bacterium | reverse complement strand
ACCAAAACTATAATCCAGCCTCAAACAAGGCGTCGTGCATCTCCCAAAACTTGCCTTGTGCTCCAGCACACTCAACCGCTTCAGCCGATTTTTGAGCATAAGTGTGAAAACCTAGAGGTAAGTGTCTGTACTCAAACACAACCTCATCATCATATTTTTCTAGTACACCCTTCATTACTGGATAAACATCTGTACAGTAAGGACACTCAAAATCGGAAAACTCCACTATCTCTACCGCTGCCCCCAACTTACCTTTAACATACTCCCCTCTCATTTCAATATCAATTTTCTGTACCTCTCCTGAAGTCAAAAATTCTTTTAATAGAACATCTGCTCCTTCAGCTAACTCTGCATCAATTACACCTTCATAAAAACTTGCAGGTCTTAAACCGCTCAAAACCCAACCATTAATCACAAACGTTGGTGTTCCATTAATCCCCAAAGAAGAAGCCAAATTTGCATCTCTTTTTACCTGCCCTTCATACTCTCCTCCATCCAAACAAGCATTAAAATCATCCTCATTCAAACCTAAACTAACTGCTGTTAACTTCATCTCAGACACACTCAAATACGCCATCTCACCATCGTCATCAACCACATCTCCAGTATCAACATTAGCTCCTTTAACATTACCATCATCAACCACATCTCCAGTATCAACATTAGCTCCTTTAACATTTAATCCACCTTTTAATGAATCAACCTGTGAAGATAGTCTTCCTACAAAGAAAACTGACACCACCAATAAACCACCTAAGACTAAAGTTAATATGTTGTTGTTCTTTTCTTTATTCATTGCTCAATATTAACCACACCTTGCCCAAAAAGCAAGGACAAAATAAACACAAAACACCCTACATTAGTATAATAAAACAGAATGCCAATCAATCAAATTCAGGCAACCATTAATCTTTCAAGGCTTACTCACAATCTCAAAACCATTAAATCTATCATCTCACCTCAAACAAAAGTTCTTGTCGTTGTTAAAGCTAACGCCTATGGTCACGGCCTCATCCCTATTGCATCTCACCTCCAAAGACAAAACATCGACTTTTTTGGTGTTGCCCGCCTGTGTGAGGCATTAGAACTCCGTTCTCATCAAATAAACACTCCCATTCTCATTCTTAGCCCTATTCATAACACTTCCCTTTCTCAAGCCATCAAAAATCATATCGACATCACTGTTATTTCCCTCTCTCAAATAAAAAAAACAGTTAACCTTGCTCAATCTCTCAATATTACTCCCAACCTACACCTTAAAATTGATACCGGCATGAACCGTTCAGGTACTACCATCTCAAACACCCTTCCTTTATTAAAAGAAATAATTAGAAATCCTTCAGTCAATCTTCAAGGAATTTTTACTCACTTCTCTTCCGCAGAAAACCCAGACAAAAAAGAAACCAACAAACAATTAAAAATCTTCAATCAAACCATTAAAAAAATAAAGAAACACCTTCCTAAAAACATCCTGATTCACTCTGCCAACAGTGCTGCTATTATTTCTAGAAAAGATACTCACTTTAACATGGTCCGTCCAGGCCTATCTCTTTACGGCCTCAACTCTTTTGCTCCTCAACCAAATCCCATTAATCTTAAACCCATTCTCAAACTAGAAACTTTTATATCTCGTATACACACCGCCCATCAAGGAGAAACAATAGGTTATGGCAATACTCACTTATTCAAAAAGGACACTCTTATTGCCACCATTGCTGCTGGATACGGAGATGGTCTTAGTCTGTCACCTCCTTGGCCCTATGTTTCTATCAATCAACAACTTGCCCCTGTTATTGGTAAGATCTCTATGGACCAAATCACTTTAGATATCAGTAAAATTGACCCCACACCCAAAATAAACCAGCCTGTCACCTTAATCAGCTGGAACAAAAATCACCCTTGTTCTGTTGATAAAATATCCTCTCAACTTAATACAATTAATTATCAAGTCCTCACTTCACTTTCTCCCAGAATTAAAAGAAAATATATTAAATAAAAACAACGTTTTCAAATAACACTTTTCAAACTTAATGCAAAAACTCATCAACCGCACTCTCACCAGCTATCAAGACATCAACCCACAACAAAAAAACACCTTTCTCATTCTCCACGGCTGGGGACAATCAAGCACCCATTGGATCAAATTTATCTCCTTTCTTCCCAACAATTATCGATACCTCATTTTAGATCTTCCTGGATTCGGCAACACTCAACATCTACCCAACAATCCAGGCCTAAAAGAATACTCTGACTTTATCCTTTCCTTCATCCATAAACTCAAACTTAAAAACATTACTCTCTTGGGGCATTCGTTCGGCGGTCAAATCGCTACCTACCTCACCGCTACCCATTCCAAAAATATTAAACACCTTATCCTTCTCTCCCCTTCGTCTATTCGTCAAAAAACAAAAAAACAAAAAATAAAAATATTCATCTATCATCAATTTAATTTTCTTAAAAAAATCCTTCCCCAACTCTTTTTAAATCTCCTCATCAAACAAGTTTCTTCCGCCGACTACTCTAACTCCTCTCCTCAACACCGTTCCATTCTTAAAAAAATCGTTAATCAAGATCTTACTTCCTTGCTTAAAAAAATCTCTGTTCCTACCACCATCATCTGGGGAGACCAGGACAAAGAAATTCCTTACCAAGGTAAATTCCTAGCCGAAAACATTCCTCACTCTCAACTCACCATTCTCTACGGTGCTGACCACAACCCTCATTTACTTAAACCAGAAAAGCTTTCTTCAGCTATCCAGCAATCACTTAATTTTCAATCATGAAACTACAAACCGTCTTCCCTCTCAAAATCTACCTCCATCTCTTTCAACTAGAGGGCTACTCACCCCAAAGATTCCTCTCTTGGTGGCTCAAACACCCTTTTACCCACCAACTTTCTCAAAAAAAAACCCTCATCCTCACTTTCAAGGCTAAATTTCTCCTTTACGCTTCCCGTCTTCTCTTCCTCCTATTTCTTTCTCTCCTTCTTCTCTTCTCTTCCCCCTTCTGGCCCACCCAAATCCTTCTAGTCACTCTTACCTTCTTCTTCTTCACCTTCACCCCCTTTCTCTTCCTCTTTCTTTCTCTCCTTCTTCTTAAACCTTACGAGATTATTAATAAAAAAAGAGTTATCGAAAAAAGCAGACGCACCATTCTTAATCACCCCCATCTCACCACTATTGGTATCACCGGCTCCTACGGTAAAACTTCTACTAAAGACTTTCTTTATCAAATCCTCAATCTTCATCAACCAACCCTCAAAACTCCTGAAAGCTATAACACCATTTTCGGTATTGCCAAAACCATTAAGCTTGAACTTCTTTCTAAAAATCACTTCTTCATCTGTGAAATGGGTGCCTACAAAAGAGGCGAAATTAAAACTCTCACCCATCAAATCCCTTCTCAATACGCCATTCTTACCGCTATCGGCTCCCAACACCTTGAACGCTTCAAAAACATTCGCAACACCACTTTAGCCAAATTTGAACTCATCGATACCATTAAACCCCAAAACGTAATTGTCAACCTAGACAATCCCCATATTCAAAAACATCTCCAGCTTAAACAATACTCCTCTGTTAAAACCTACTCTCTCATCAACCCTCAAGCCAACTTCTATGTCACCAAATATCAACTCACCTCTAAGGGTACCGACTTTTCTCTCAAGTATAAAAACAAAATCTACACTTTCTCCTCATCACTCTTTGGTACTAACAATCTCCAAAATCTCACTGCTGCCATCAGCATGGCTCTCATGCTTAATGTCCCTTCTCAAACCATCAAACAAGCTCTCAAACATATTCAACCTTCACCTCATCGTCTTCAGCTTAAAAAAATTAACAAATCAATTCTCATTGACAATGCCTATTCTAGCAACGAACAAGGTTTCCATAACATCATCCAAGATATTAAGAAACTTCCAGGCAAAAAGGCCCTTATTACTCCAGGTATTATCGAACTCGGCATTCAATCAGACACGGTTCATCAACAACTAGGCAAGGCCATCAAACCCATTTTTGATCAAATCATTCTTGTTGGTAAAAACTCACGTACCCAAAATCTAGCTCAAACCATCAATTCCCTTTCAAAAACCAAGTTCATCTCCAATTCCGAAAACATACAACCTATCATCCAAAAACTTTCTCAAAAATTCGACTGGATTCTCCTCGAAAATGATCTGCCAGACAATTACTAGACCTTCCCTCCTTTTAATCCCTTCCTACTAAAACCTGCCAAAATATTATTCTCAAAAGTAGTCGTTAACCTTTTCTTCTCTGTCCAGCTTTCAATTGCTAACTCCACCAACTGTCTCACTAATCTTTTAAATGGTATCCCCGACTTTTCCCATAAATAAAAGGCCAAAGAACCTGGCATAGTATTAATCTCATTAAAATATACTTTTTTATCTTTACTAATCATAAAATCAATCCGAGCAATTCCTTTCCCTCCAATCGCTCTAAAAAAATCTATCGTCATTTTTTCTATTTTCTTCTGAGTCTTCCTATCAATCCTAGCTGGAAGAAACCTTTTTGCTCCTGCCATCCCCTTACCTTTTCCACTATCTCCCTCATACTTATTTTCAAAAGACAAAATCTCTGATTCTAAAACAGGTTCTTCTGTCACCGACACCTGATACGGATTATTACCTAAAACGGAAATGTTCACCTCCTTTAGTTCTTCCACTCCCTCTTCCACCAAAACTCTTGTATCATAACAAAAGGCTACTTCCAAAGCATCTTCTAACTCAGATATTTTCTTTACCTTCGTCATCCCAATACTCGATCCTAATCCCACTGGTTTAACAAACACTGGCAATTTCAACTTCTCCACTTCATTCAAAACTTTCTTCTTATTTTTTTTCCACTCCCCACTACTCACTAATTTATCCTCAGTCACCAATATTCCCAAAGATTCAGCCATTTTCTTAGCCACATACTTATCTATTCCTACCGATCCCGCCAAAACACCACAACCCACATACGGCAAATCTGCATGTTCTAACATCCCTTGAATCGCTCCATCCTCTCCCAGTCTCCCGTGAAATACTGGAAACACTACATCAACTTTCTCTTCCATTGCTCCAAAACCCAACCACCCCTTGCTTAAAATACCCCAATTACTATCTGGTGAAACAATCACTCTTTTACTCAACTTCACCACTTCATTTAGATTCTTATACAACTTCGGCTTCAGAAACCTCTTATCTCCCCAACACCATTCACCTTTCTTACTAATATACAAAGGCAATACTTCAAATCCTCCATCCTTCAACGCCTCCATCACTTGTAAAGCCGTAATTATCGACACCTCATGTTCTGGACACACTCCACCATACATTACTAA
>CAZBRK010000041.1:0-5580 GCA_964494445.1 uncultured Pseudomonadales bacterium | reverse complement strand
GTTGACAAATAATGTACAAAAGTGTATATTATCTATTAATGAGATTAAGAGAGTTTAGACAAACGATGAAGATGCCGATTTTCTACACTTATCAAGTGGAGAGATTGTTTGGAAATGAGAGTAAGAACTTGATCAATACTCAGTTGTCACGGATGGTGAAGAGAGGAGATTTGGTGAGATTGAAGAGGGGAGTGTACAGGTTGGCTGAGGCAGAAGTAGATGAACTGGTGTTGGCTGGTTGGTTGTATAAGCCTTCGTATGTTAGTTTAGAGTCGGTTTTACAGATGTCTGGAGTGATTCCTGAGGTAGTAGGTAAGGTAACTAGTGTGACTACGGTGACTTCTAAGGAGATTAAGACGGGTGAGGGGGTGTTTTTGTATAGTAAGATAGCTAAGGAGTTGTTTTTTGGTTATGAAAAGGTAAAGGATGAAAAGAGTGGTTTGTATTACAACTTGGCAGAACCGGAGAAGGCCTTGCTCGATTGGATATATGTCAGAAGAGTGAAGAGTTTGGAAGGGGAAAGGGTTGATATGAGTGAGTTGAATAAGAAAAAGTTGAGAAGTTATGTAAAAATTTATCCTAAATGGGTAAGAAAGGTAATTGATGAATAATTTAATAACAAATTTTGATCAGATAGTTGAGTTTGCGGATAAGCAGGGAGTACCTAAGGATAAAAAGAGAGGGATTTTGAGGGAGTACCTGCAAACTAGGTTTTTGGTGGAGTTTTATGGTTTAGCTGAGGCAAGAAAGATGTCTTTTGTGGGAGGAACTAGTTTGAGGCTGTTGAGGGGTTTGCCTCGTTTTTCTGAAGATTTGGATTTTGACAATTTGGGTTTAGAAGATGCACAAGTGAGTGATTTGGTAGAGCAGGTAGTGAACAGGTTTAGACAAGAAAATATTGAAGTAGAGTTGAAGAAGAATATGAGGGAGAAAAAAACCTATTATGAGTTGCGTTTTCTTAAAGTTTTATTTGAATTGAAGATTAGTAGTAATCAAAAGGAGAAGATGATGATTAAAGTGGATTATGCTAGGAATTGGCGGGGACAAAAGACAGAATTAAGATTGTTTTCTAGTTATGGATTAATGGAGCAGGTAGTGGTTAATGGTTTGGATCAGATTTTAGTGCAAAAATTAACAGCTTATGTGAATAGGGTAAGAACTCAAGCGAGAGATGTATATGATATTGTTTGGTTGTATTCTCAGGGAGCGAGAATAGATAAGAAGTTTGCGAAAGAAAACGAAGTGGGTGATGTTTTGGAGAAAGCGAAGAAAAAGTTTGATGAGGAGGGAGTAAAAGAAGGGATGAAAAGAAGATTGAAACCGTTTTTGTTTGATGAAAGAGGAACAAAGAAATTAGATTTATTGGGACAGGTTTTAGAGAATTTGAAACAGAGTAAACAGATTGAAGTTGAGGATATTTGACCCTTTTTGATCTGTTTAGATGTCTTGGGTGGTACTTATCGGTGGCTATAAGACGATGTTTCTGATATGATTTTGTGTATTATAAAGCCGGATTTAATTAGTTATGTTAGAGAAGATATGGCGACTAGCTACTTTAGATGTGGGGATAGATTTGGGGACAGCCAATACGGTAGTTCACGTTAAAGGAAAAGGGGTGGTGATTAGACAACCTTCAGTGGTGGCGAGAGATATGCGGACTAAGGAAGTACTGGCGATTGGAGAAGAAGCAAAGAAGATGTTGGGGAAGAATCCAGACAGTATTGAGGTGGTTAGACCTTTGAAAGATGGAGTGATTGCTGACTTTGATGCGACAGAGGAGATGTTGAAGTACTACATTACAGAGGTTCATGGAATGTTTAAAGGGTTGGGTTTTAAGATACCCAGACCAAGAGTGGTGATAGGAATTCCTTCAGGAGTAACAGAGGTAGAGAGAAGAGCGGTTCATGATGCGGCTTTGGCAGCAGGAGCAAGAATGGCCTTTTTAATAGAGGAGCCGATGGCGGCGGCAATGGGAGCAGGTTTGCCAATAGAAGAGCCTCGAGGACAGATGATCGTGGATATTGGTGGAGGAACAACAGAGATTGGAATTATTTCCCTAGGAGGTTTGGTATTGAACAGAAGTTTGAGAATAGCTGGAGATGAGTTGACTGAAGCGGTGATGAATTTTGTACGTTTGAAGTATAACTTGCTTTTGGGTGAGAGTACGGCTGAAGAGGTGAAGTTGGCTGTGGGTTCGGTAATGGAGTTGAAGTGTGAGAAAGAAGGAAAGCCTTTACAGGTAGTAGTAAGGGGTAGAAGTTTGGAGAATGGGTTGCCAAAGAGTTTAAAGTTGACGAGTATAGAGGTTAGAGAAGCATTGATACCGGTGGTGAATAAGATTTTGGTGGAGATGGGGCAGGTGGTGGAGGAGACTTCACCAGATTTATTGGCTGATATTCTAGAAAAAGGAATGGTGTTGGCGGGTGGAGGTTCACAGATACGGGGAATAGATAAGCTGATTTCGGAAAAGATGGGAATGCCGGTATGGATAACGGAGAAACCAATGGAAGCAGTGGTAAGAGGTTGTGCAAGAGCTTTAGAGAAGGACTCTTTGTTAAAGAAGGTTAAGGTTGTAGGGGCGTTGGATTAGTTTTAAAATCAAAAAAAGTTTCAAGGATGTCTCTGGTTTTCATACATATTTGAGGATTATTATCTTTTTCGGCGGCGTCCATGATGCCGTTAAGAACAATTCTGGCTCGGCGATTTTGTTTTTCGAGAGGTTCTGATTCTTTTTCAATGAGTGTTTCTATGGCATCACGAATGGCGAGAGCGTGGGAGTTAAGTTTGTTTTGAAGGGCTTCATCATCATCTTTAAGTTCATGGTAGGTGTCTTCACCTTCTTGAAGTAAAAAATAATGTTGGTAATTGTTTTCTCTTCTGAATGCTTGGTTTTCCATAATATGAAATAGATTGACTTAGCAAGTATTATATAGTTATGGGATCAAAATATCAAAGATTGGGGCTGGTGATGATGGAAGGGCTTTGAGTTTGATTGATAGGGGTGTTGAGTTTGATTTGGATTTTTTGTAGTGGCTGTTGAGGATTAGAAAGAGATTGGGTGGTGGTGCCGATGACCAAACCTTCTGGTAGATGCCGAGTAGGTAGGGTGTAGATGGTGGTGTTTGTAGGTATTGGGGTTTGGCTGGGAAGGTTGGTTATTTGTGGTGTTTGATTAGCAAAGATGTATTCGGCCTGGATTTGGTTGATGGTTTGAACGTCTAGATGGATGTCTGGATGGGTTAAAGGGGTGATGTAGATGAGGGGTGGTTTAACTTCGGTAACTATACCCAGAAGAGCAGTAGAGTCGACTAGAGGCTGTCCTGGTTGTATGAGAGAAAGGTCTGGAGCTGTGGCAGTGACTAAGGGAGAAAGATTGATGATTTTGACGGGTTGAGAAGGCCAGTTGAGAGAGGGAATGGTGTCGTAGTGGAGTTGATTTTTGAGAAGGAGAATCTGGGTTTGTAGTTGAGTGTTTTCTTGTTTTAAGGTCAAATTTTCGTACTGAGTTTGAGGGAGAGAGGTAATTATTTGTTGTTGGTTTTGTAGTTTTTGACCCAGTTGAGATATGGGGGAGTAAAGAGGCTGGATTAGGCGGGTGGGAAGAGAGGTTAAAGAGTTGACTTGGGGTATACGAGAGAGGGTAAAAAGAAGGAGAGAAATGAGGAGGGGAGAGATTAGTTGATGCTTAGTTTGTGTTGATGTCATAAAATATAGTTAATGAAAAGAAGGGGTACAGAGAATAATATAGCAATTTTAATCGCCGGTGTGGTGTTAATGCTGGTGGGAGAAGGTGTGTTTAGGTGGGGAGGATGGTTGGTGGTGTTGTTGGTGGTGAGTGAATGGGAAGGAGCCTTTTGGTATGCAGTTATTTTAGGAATGGTGTTAGCGGGAATGAATGGAACTGGTTTGGGTTGGACTAGTTTGGTGTTGTTGGGAGTGAGTTTGATTTTTAGATTGATGAAGGGGGTGGTAGAAGAGAGCCGTTTGATAACAGTGTTGGTGTTGGGGATAGTGGGTTGGTTGGTAGATAAGTTACTGGGTATGTCCTGGAGTTGGATGGAGATGTTGGCAAGTGGGGTGCTTTTTTGGCTGGTGTCTGTTTGGTGGAAAAAAGAGGGTGATTTAAGTGTAAGAAACTGATGTTTGGACCTAAAGGTAAAGAAACCAAGATTAAAAGAGGAGGAGTTGAGATACTGCGTTGGTTGTTAGTACTAGGAGGAGCGGTAATAATGTCGAGGTTGTTTTTTGTGACGGTGATAATGGGAGAACACTACTCAGATTTGGCTAGTAGTAATCAGATTAAACAAGAAAAAGTGATACCAATGAGGGGAACGATTAGTGATAGGGAGGGGACAATACTGGCTGGGAATATATTGGTGGAAGACAAGGTAGTACGTCATTATCCTCTAGGGGAGATTACAGCTGGAGTGGTGGGATATGTGGGTGAGATTAGTGAGGGAGAGATGGAAGAGTGTGGGAAGGATAGTAGTAAGTGGTTGTTAGAAGGACGTTGCTATGGTGGACAGGTGGTGGGTAAGACAGGGGTGGAGAAGTGGTATGAGTCGAGGTTGGCTGGAGGGTTGGGGATGAGATTGTTGGAAGAGTCGGCGGCAGGAGAGGACTTGAGTGAGATTAGGAAAGAAGAGGCTATTAATGGAGAAAATATTAAGTTAAATTTATCGATTGATTTGCAGGCGGCGGTGCATAGAGCATTAAGTTTGGCGGTGACAGAGGGTGAATTAAGTGGAGGAGTGGCGATGGTGAGTACAGTAAGAGGTGAGGTGTTGAGTTTGGTGAGTTTGCCCAGTTTTGATCCAAACTTGTTTGTTGAAGGAGGAGAGAGAGGGGCAGCTGGAGGAAAGTACAAGGATGTGGTTGATATTGTGGGTGATAAGGAAGGGAAACCTTTGTTTAATAGGGCAGTGGCGGGAGTATATCCACCAGGGTCGGTGTTTAAGACAGTGGTGGCTACAGCGGGATTAGGTGAAGGGACGATTGATATAGATGAAACGATAGAAGATGTTGGAGAGATTAAGGTGGGAGGAGCTAGATTTGGTAACTGGTACTTTGATAGATATGGAAAGACAGAAGGACTGGTTGATGTAAAAAAAGCTTTAGCAAGAAGTAATGATATTTTCTTTTATAAGTTAGGAGAGAGACTGGGAGTGGACAGTTTGGTGGAGTGGTCGGGTAAGTTTGGAGTAGGAGAGAAGACGGGAATTGATTTGGTAGAAGAAGTATCGGGTTTGTTACCAAGTCCTTTATGGAGAGAGAAGACAATCGGAGAGAGATGGTACTTAGGAAATACATATCACATGGCTATTGGACAAGGAGACTTGATGGTGACTCCGGTCCAGGTAGACAGGTGGACGGCGGCAGTGGTGAGTGGAAAGAAGTGTGAGTTGAGACTACAAGGAGAAGGAGAGTGTGAAGACTTGGGTATTGGGGAGGAGAATAGAAAAGTGGTGGTGGAAGGAATGAAGCAGGCTTGTATGAGTGGGGGAACAGGTTATCCATTTTTTGATTTAGAGGGTAGGGTGGTGTGTAAGACGGGTACGGCTCAGCAGGGAGGAGAAGATG